>NZ_JBJUSG010000005.1:0-66078 GCF_046044395.1 Candidatus Magnetominusculus dajiuhuensis
GGAATGACAGAAAGGGACAAGGATGGCAACAAACTAAGCAACTACCGCTTACTTATGATGGAGAACAAAATTACCGTGCTTTTTAGTTTATGTAACTTGTTAAAAGGGCTGTCAAAATGCTATTAATACTATAAGAGGAGAGATTTCAAGTTGAAAATAAAATCTACATAGCTACTGACGGCACAATTTATGGTATTGAATTATTAAATATTAACGAACAAATTAGAAATAATGCTACATGGGTTGCAGGACAGTATAGATAATCGGCATGTCAACATGGAGGTGTTTAGAGATGTTAGGATTTGACCGTATAACCTTTGACCCCGTGATTATGGGCGGCAGGGCGTGTATTCGTGGGATGCGAATTCCCGTTTCTGTCCTCGTCGGGCAGATCGCTTACGGCGCAACGTCAGACGAAGTGCTCGCCGACTATCCAGATATTGAACCTGAAGACCTACGCCAAGCTCTTCTGTATGCCGCATGGCTGACACAGGAAGAAATACATACAGTATGCGATTTTTAGCGGACATGGGTGTTTCATGGAGGGTCGCCCAGTGGCTCAGGCATCCGCCTTTTAATTAAGAAACAGCGGCCATTTTAAAACCGCGAGGGCGCTGACCTCAAACTCCCGCTTGTCTGGAATCCTCTTTGCTTTGACAATGTGTAGAGACGGATTCCGGACAAGCCGGAATGACGGCAAGAGAAGTCGGGTGGAGACGCTTTTTTGTCGATGATTATGTTGCTGGCATCCTGAGCTTGTCGAAGGATACTCCGGTATATCAGGGTTGTCCTTATTTCTCAATTAGTCTTAGGCGGGTTGACCGTGGAACCTCCGGCAGCGCCGCCCAAAGCTACCTGCGCCTTTGCGGCATTCAGATACGAAACCGCCGCCGTGAGGTTTGGCTCAAGAACCAATGCCTTCTCGAAATAGGGGATAGCCTCGCGGGGCTCATTCAGCATTAGGAGCGCCACACCCGCGCCGATATAGGCGCTGGAGATGTCCGGGTCAAGCGCTATCGCCGTCTTGAAGTGCATAAGGGCGTCGTCTTTCCTGTTCGTCCACAACATCAGATTAGCCGCGTTTACATGTATGACGGCGCTGTTGGGATAGATGGAAATAGCCCTTTTGAAGGCGGCAAGGGCCTCAAGGTCTCTTCCTTTTTGCGTCAGCGCGCAGGCAAGATTATTATACGCCAGGCCATTATCTTTGGTTATGCTGACCACACGTGTAAACAGCGTAATAGAGTCCTTCCAGTAAGTTAACTGCTTCACTGACAAAAACGCGCATATTAAAACTACCGCAAGGCAGAGGACACCAGAGAGCCTCCTGTAATTTTTCAATATCCGCGGCACACCCATAGCCGCTATGATAAACAGCCCTATATACGGGATATATGTATACCTGTCCGCCATTGACTGAAACATCATCGCACCAAATTTCACTATACCCACAGACGGCGCCATCACCACCAAAAACCAAAACCACCCCGTGAATATATAAGGATACCGCTTCATATTCCAAACAGCGGCAACCGACACGATTCCTATCGCGCACACTGCGAATATCACATTCCAGCCGCCCATCGAGCCAATCGGGTAGATGACCGAAAGCCTCACAGGGTAAAACATCTTTATCACATACATGGCATATGAAACGGCGGCATTAGCAACACGCCCCTTAAGCGGCATCACCTCAATAGTCCTGCCCGCCATCTCAGTAAAAAAAGTAATCACGCCAGAGGCAACGGCCAACCCGATCATCGGCAATTTCTCAATGGCCAGGGAACGAGCTTTTTCCTGAATCCCCCCCCCTGCAAAACGCCCAAGCGGCCAATAGTCTAACAGCAGCAGCACAACCGGCAGCGTGACCATCACCGGCTTTGACATCAACCCCAGTACAAAACAACCCAACACGGCCATATATCGCCCCAGCCCCGGCCTCTTTGCGTAATACACATATGCCAATATTGCCAGTGTCCAGAAAAAACCGCTCAACATATCCTTTCGCTCGGCTATCCACGCCACAGACTCCACATGCATCGGGTGTACCGCAAACAGCGCCGCCACAAAGGCACTACGCCATATCGGTACCGTTAAGGCAGTAAGGGCAAAAAATAATATGACGGTACTAAAAACGTGAAACAAGAGATTAACCATGTGATGCCCGCCCGCGTTAAGGCCGAACATCCCGACATCAGCCATGTGTGAAAGCCACGAAAGCGGCTGCCAAAACCCTATCTCTGTCGTCTTAAATGCCCACAGGACGCCGTCTGCCGTTAACCCTTTGAGAACATGAGGATTTTCTGTAACATATTTGTCGTCGTCATAGTCAATAAACCCGAAATGCCCTACCGGCAAAAAGACCATAAGCGTGAGGACGACTAATAATAATACGGCCACATATGCGGGGTCGCACCTGAGAGATAACTTACTGTGAGAAGTGCTTTCTGTGCTAACTGTCATCTCTGGTTACCGCCTTTTAAATTGGAACTGCTGGCGTTATCGCCAACTGTCGGCGGTGGTTTAACCGCCTTTGCCGCCGCGGTGTTAATGGCAAGCCTTGCCGCGGCCTTATAGTCATCAGCGGCCTCAGTCACACGCCCTGCCTTCATATACGCATCGCCTCGCTTTATGTATGCGGCGGCATCATCCGGGTCAGCGGTGATAACTTTTGTATACCCGGCTATCTCTCCACTGTTGTTTATTATCTTACCTAATAACCTGTCTTTCCCCGCCTTTATAAATGCCAACACCTTGTATGGGATAGCGCGGTTGTTATCGGTCTGGTCGTAGGCGGCAAGTGCGAGGAAAAAAAGGATAAAATAGAGCAGACTCCATCTTAACTTTGCGGCAATGGATATTTTTTTGGCCGCATGGAGAGTCGGAGGCCGCTGCTGCCGCCGCTCCGGTGTCTGCTTAGCCGCTGGAATACTAAGGATACAACCGCAGTAGATACACAGCGCGGTTGACTGGTCATTTATGGCGTCACAGCGCGGGCAGACGACCTTGACCTGCAACGGCTGCACATAAGGTTGTACCTGTGTAGGCTCTGAATCTGTCATTCCCTCGGCTTGTTCTTTTAAGCCTGTCATTCCTGCGAAAGCAGGAATCCAGTCCTTGGGCTTCGGTTGCTCAACCTTCGGCTGGTCTTGCCGCTCACTCTGCCCTGAATGCGTCGAAGGCTGAGGTGGTAAATCCCCTGCCCCTTCGTTTATCTCATCAAGCAGCCCCATGAAGTCCGGCATTTTTTTGTATGGAGCCAGGCATGACGAGGCGATTGTAGCGCCCAGCGCCCTTATTTGGGTGTTGCCAGTGGCGGCAAGGCCCCTGAATAGCGGCGATTGATTTGTGTTCAGAAAATCCCTCACACAAAACAGTAAGTTATCGCCATTATAGTATTTTTGCCAGAATGTTAAATCGTACACCAACACCGTTAAGGCCGTAAAAATGACAAGGGCAGAGAATGTGTCTGTGTACTCATCATAATGGCGGGCGTTTCTTTTCGGGTGCTGATAGTTTGGATGGCCGGATTCGTGGCTGTAATTAAGCCGCGTTTCGGGGCAATAGAGGCCGTCGTAGTCAATGAGACGCAGCCCCCCCTGCGGGGTAATTAGTATATTTCCATGCTGGAGGTCTCCGTGTGCTACGCGATAAGACCGGAGCGTCTTGTACATATCAAGAAATTTGTCGGCAATGTCCACAATGCCTTGTCTGTCTTGTCTTTTCACACAGCCCCCGACGTATGTGTCGAGGGGTATGCCGTCTTGCCACGGCATTCTGACAACAGGATACACCTGTCCGTTGACGCTTATCCCTCTGGCAACGTACCGGACTTTCAGAAAATACTCGCAGTCAATCCTCATCAGGCAGTCCGCAATTTGTTCGCAGCGCTCTTGTATGTCATCAGGGGCGTTTAGAAAGCATTTAACCGCATACCGCCCACCCGGCGTGATTATCTTATAAACGGAGGCAAAATTCCCTGACCTGACACGCGGCAGTCCCATCTTGTCAGACTCCACGGTGCCGCCCCTTAGCTCATCATCAAAAAGAGACAAGCGCGGGTTTTGCAACGCCTGTTGGTATTGCTGTGGCAGAGGGTATTTCCTCACGGCAGTTTCCCCGTTGGTATGGCCATCAGTGTGGCATCGTCGTTTTTCATCTGCCTGGTCTCCCTGAGTCCTTTGATGAAAAGCCCAAACGCCGCCTCGCTTTTTATCTTACTAAGGGTCTTCCACGGAGATAAACCACTCTCGCAGCTTCTCAAAAACCACTCCGCAAGGGCGTCAGACAATAGAAACACCGTGTCGCCCTGCCTCAATTCCCCGCTTTTTGTTACGATTTGAGCATCATCACCGCCGTGCAGGCTTGATATTAAACTGGGGGTGTTGTCAAACTCAGCAGCGTGGCCAATTGGAAAGACGTCAATCAGGCCATCGTCGCCAACGATAAATACGCACACATCCCCTACGGCGGCTGCCTCCCATTTATAGGCCGTTTTTTGAAAAAACAATCGTCTCTTCGACGGCTGCACGGCAAGGGGGACAAGCCTTACACATGTGAAGGCGGCATGAGAGCCTTGGGCTGCCTTTTCCTGTGCATACCACGGCAACGTCCTCGTCAACAGAAGTTCTCTCCACCTTGCCCCTGCCTCTTCAATAGCCGCCTGCATGGCCTGTTTTAACCCTGAATTTCCAGAATTCACGCCAGAGATAAACGAATCCACCAGCATGTTGGCAAATTCCTTTGAGAATATGGATTCGGTTGCCCCGTCGGCAACGCACAGGGTATCCTTATTAAAGCCGTACGCGTCCTCATAATCGCCGGGCTGATTGCCATTTTTTTGAATGCCATAGGCCCTAAGTCCGCTGATAGGTTTATTATCGGTAGCGTTTATCTTAGATTCCCAACCCTCGTGCCAATATCTATGAACTTAATCAGAGAAACAAGGTCGGCGTTAAACCCAAAGCCCCGCGACTGTGAAAGGACGTTATAACCCTCCTTTTGCGCCGCCTGCATCATCGGCTCAGGTAACATGCTTGACATCTCAAACAGAGACCTCCCAAGCTGGTCTGGCAGTTGTGCGTCCGTGTCGGGATAGAGTATCGGGATTGCCTTTTGAGAGGATATGTGGATGTTAAAAAACAGGACATTGCCATTATTCGTGCCAAGCCTGTACAGGTCCAACGCGTAGGGAATGGGATTCCCGTCTGTTGAGTCGCCGTCTGTGATGTTTATGGCAATTGGCGGGTAACTGTCAGCGTGCTCAGCGCTCCAACGCTCAAGGATAGTCTTCGCATACGAGATAGCCTTGCACATCGGCGTGGCGTTATTGGCCACAGGCTCAAACCAGATAGGGAATTTAACAGGCCTCTCCACCGTGCCGCCCCCTTCGGCTGGAAACTGCTGCATTCGCTCCTCAATTCTCAGGGGATTGTTGCCAAGCGCCTCTACTTTGATAAGCTCCTGGCCGGCAAAAACTCCGGAGAAGGCAGGGGACACTTGGGGATTGCCATATCCTATCACGCCAACCTCAAAATAGTCGCGTATGCCGTCGTCTTTTGTGCATTTCAACACCAGATTCGCAATTAGTTTGTTTATCGTGTCCGCAACTCCGTGGCTCTTTGAAATGGAGTCACTGCCTCCAAACGGGTCGCTCATTGAACCAGATTGATCAATCAGAAATAGAAAACAACCCGGATTGCTTCGGCTTATCTCTGCGTCATACATATGTAATATCTCCTCATTTTGTCCACGGTTTACTCGCTCATTATCAACAGAAACCTCATCACCTCGCCCAGGGCGTCCCTGACAGAGGCCACCTCCTTTCTCATGCCAGAAATCTCCCTGGCATACATGGCCGCGGAGGCCTCCATTATGCCGGTTTCCATGCCGGTTATGCTGTCTTTGACGGCATAAACCGCGTCTTCCATTTGCCGCGATATGTCTGATATCCTCTGTTGCATTGTCTTTATCTCATCAACCACGGCCTTGCTCTCATCCGTTGGCTCAGTTGGCCCCTTTTTGATTTCGGCGGCCAACATCGTTATTGACGTCTCGATTTCTATTATTCTGCCTTCAATCTTTTCAAATGTCTGCCCGGGTGTAAGCCCGTGTGTCTTTTCGATGTCCATGATGGTGTTTACGAGATCAACTATGCCGTATTTCATAGCGTCGAGGGAAGCGTCCATATGGAGCGGCATGTCAGATATTTTCCCCTCTATTTTTTCCTCTATTATTTCCTCCAGGGCATTGAGTTTATTTGTGAGCGCGGTGCCGGTGTCCAACCCGGCAGAGGCATATTTTTTGACTTCCACATCCAGTTTTGTTATCAATGAGTCTATCTCATTGAGCCGGAGTTGTACTTTTTCGATAGCCGCGATGTTGTCCTTATAAATAGTCTCACTCATAGAGATGGCGGCTGTGAGGCTGTTCGCTGATTCTAACGACACGCGCTCAGAGTGCTCTATCTGCCTGGCCATAATCGCCGACAGCACCTCCTCAATGGCCGAGATTTCTGCCCTCAGACCGGCGAACTCCTGTTCAAATTTCTGTTGAGAAGCGTCGTTGAGATTACGCCGCAGTTCAACTACGCCGTGTTTCATAGCCGTAACAGCGTCATCTATCTGCCGCGATACCGTTGATATTTGTTCGCCGACGGCCTTTATCCCTGATGACAATGCGGCGGTCAGCTCCGCAGTGTTGTCCGCTATGCCGCCTTTGATAGCCGACATCTCCTCCTTAATGGCATGTAGTTCAGCAACCCCCTCTTCGTGTCGGGCATTGGCGGCCTCAGTCAGGGCCAGCCGCGTGTCTGTTATCTTGTTTTTAATTGAATTAGCGGCGTCATCTATATGCACCGAGACAGATGATATTTGTCCGCCAACGGCATTTATCTCTGATGAGAGGGCAGCGGTGAATTCCTCGTTTTTCTCTGCTATGACGCCTTTGATGGCCGACATCTCCTCCTTAATGGCATGTAGGCCAGCAACCCCCTTTTCGTGTCGGGCGGCAGCGGCCTCAGTCAGTGCCTGCCGCGTGTCTGCTATGCTGGTTTTAATTGAATTAGCGGCGTCATCTATATGTGCCGAGACCGTTGATATTTGTTCGCCAACGGCATTTATCTCTGATGAGAGGGCGGCTGAGGATTCCATGTTTTTCTCTGAGACTGTTTTTATCTCTGCGTCTATCTTTGTAAGCATGTCTGCCGTGGCGGCTATCCCGCCGTGGAGTTTTGTAATCTCCGCCGATTGACGCTCATCGAGATGGGGTGGTTTTTTGCCTTTTAAGGCCAGATAGACAAGCAAGGCCACACTGATTGCCGACAGCCCTATGAGCAAATAAATAAGCACTCGGTTAACGGGGCGCTCCACGCCAGTGCTGGCATTGCCTATGGCATAAGCGGGCGAAGAGCCAATAGGCGGCTTGCTGTCTTTAGGGACATTGTTAGTGAACTCTTTTGTTGCGTTAACATCAACACCATTATAGTTTAGCTTAACAATGGCCGTATATTTGCCGTTTGCGGCGGTGAAAGGAAACTCAAACAGGTACACTGCCTTAAGCCCCGACGCGGCGGCCTTTGCCAAATGCGCGACATCTTCGTATTTCGGAAACAGGAAGAACTCCCCGCCGCTTATCTCCGAAATTCTCTTGAGGAAGCCGATATATTCATACTTGCCAAGTGCCACTGTATATATAGGGATATGTGCCTGCCTGACGGCGGCGATAACGTCGGCCTCTTTGATGCTGCTGTGTTCGTCCTTGCTGTCGGTGATTAATAAAATAGCAGTCTTAGGCGTCGCAGATGATGCGGACAGTTTAACGCACTCAGAAACGGCCTTAAAAAGTACGGTTCTGTTTTCATTTGCCGACAGCTCATCCACTTTGTTATATATAATATTCTTGTCTTTGGTAAACCCGATAACCTTGCTGACTCCAACTCCGAAGGTTACTAGGGCGGCGTAGTCGCTTTCTTTGAGATAACCCATGAATTGGGTAATAATTTTTTTTGCTTCGACAATTGGAACGCCTTTCATGCTTCCGCTTACGTCCACAGCAATAATTACTGAGAGCGGGGCATCGGATGTCTGTTTAAATGAGAAATCGGGGATTCTTTTGTCGTCAATGTGAAGAGAAAAACTGTCTTTTTTCAATCCCCCGATGGGATTGCCATCTTTGTCAACAATGGCCACTGACGCGGAGACCTTGCCGTCGCCTGTGGTGGAGATATCAGAAATCTCTATGGAGGGCGCGTCTTGTGAGGGAGCTTGTTGGCCGAAGGCAAAGGAATAACAAAGCATGAGCGCGAAAAACACATAAAATGCGGTTTTGAATCTCTGGCTATAAACATATCTTAGCACTGATTTTACCGGCATAACAAGTGCCCCGCCCGCAGCTCAGGCATTGCCGCCAACCGTGCAAACAGCTGAAGGCCAGCCGCAACAAAGTCCAACCACGCAATCATACACACCGCCTGCCACAATAATACTTTATAGTTTTAGGTGTTTTCTTGTCAATAATTTTATACCACCCTGTATCCGATATAGAGAAGTGAAAAGAGGAGAAATCCCTCAAAATTTAAGGGTTTCGGATGATATGCCATAACACCCGAAAGGTGAAATAAAAAACCCATCCTTCGACATGCTCAGGATGATTCTTTTATAGGGTTAAGCCGCGGGGGATTCAAAAAAAAATTATTTAGGGGAATTGACAAACTAAATTTTTTTCCTTTACAATGATTGATGATGATAATCATTATCATTTATAAAGGCTTCACAAGATTGAGGATTAAATATGACTGATGATGTAAAGTCGGCATTTGCGGCGTACCTTCACAGTGAGAATCTTAAGATGACGCCTCAGCGAGAGTTGATCCTTGATATCTTTCTTTCTAATTCAAACCATATCTCATCGGAGGAGCTGTACAACATAGTCAACACTAAGGACAACTCCATTGGACAGGCAACCGTTTACAGAATGATGAAACTTTTATCTGATTCGGCAATAGCCCGTGAGTGTGAGTTTGGCGATGGAAGACTCTATTACGAACTCAACTTCGGCAAGGGGCACCATGATCATTTAGTTTGTGTAAAATGCGGCAGGAAGATAGAAGTCTATGACGAGATAATAGAGAAACAACAGGATTTATTAGCTAAAAAACATGGCTTTAAATTGATAAGCCACCGGCTGGATTTTTTCGGAATCTGCGGGGATTGTGCCATGAGTGAAAAAACAACAAGGCCTCAAGAGGAAGTTAACAGCAATAGCGGCGCAGTTGAAACAGTTTATGAGACGCTGCCGCTTTCCAAGCTGGAAAGCGGAGGAAGGGCTGTAGTCATGGAATTTATTTTAGATGGAAAACATGGATTAAGCGGCGCGATATCGAATAGAAAATTATTAACGTCGCACCGTAGCAGAATTCAGGAGTTAGGCATAAGGGCTGGCAAAATGGTAGAGATGCTTAACAACAAGGGCCGCGGGCCAGTGATGTTTAAGGTCGATGATTCACGCATAGCCTTGGGCAGGGGGCTTGCCATGAAAATAATCGTAAGGAAAGAGGGGTAGGACTTTGGAAAGCAATGAGACATCACATCTGAAAAAGCATATAACCGTGGCGGTTGCTGGAAACCCCAACGCGGGCAAATCCACCCTTATTAACGCTATATGCGGCAGCAGGCTTCATGTGGGCAATTGGTCAGGGGTAACGGTGGAGAAGAAAGAGGCCGTGTTTCAACACGGAGACATTGAAATTAAGCTCGTCGATTTGCCAGGGATATACAGCCTTACACCTTTTTCACAGGATGAGGTAATAGCCAGGGGCTTTCTCCTGCATGATAAGCCGGACTGTATCATCAATGTTGTCGATGCGACAAACCTCGAGAGGAATCTGAATCTTACCATTCAGCTGATGGAGCTTGAAATTCCCATCGTAATGGCGCTTAATATCTTTGATGAGGCAGAGAAAAAAGGATATAAAATAGATTTCAAAAAAATCGGTGAAATGCTCGGCATCATTGTCGTGCCCACGGTGGCTAAAAAGAAAACAGGCGTTGCAGAACTTTTAGACGCCGCAGTGAAGGCTTCTTTTAATGGCGGCAGCAGAATGCCCAGGCAGATCGTTTATGACGAGGACATTGAATCGGCAGTGAGCGTTATCCACAATGAAATACAGCAGAGTTGTCCACAGGTTCAATATCCACTCAGATGGCTTTCGTATAAAGTGTTGGAGGAAGACCCTGTAATAAGCAAGGAGTTTGGGGCTGTTATAAACGCCGGCATAATTGGCAGGGCAACCAGCCACCTCAGAAAAGCGCATGACGACGATATAGGGACAATCATAGCAGATGCAAGGTATGCCGCTTCCACAGGGCTGTCGCATGAGGTGTTATCCAGGCCGGTTTTGCCCAAAATAGAACTTACTGAAAAGCTTGATAAATTTCTGCTTAACAAGTACCTTGGTATTCCCATATTTCTTGTATTTATATGGTTTATTTTCAAGTTGACTTTTGATATATCGAAGCCCTTCTCCGACTGGATAAACGGGGCTTTCACCGGCCCTGTAACAACATGGTTAAAGGCGCTGTTTGTGGTTATGAGCGCACCTGGCTGGATGGTTTCTTTGCTTACCGATGGTGTTGTAGGCGGGGTTGGCCTTGTGCTTACATTTTTCCCTATGATATTTACGATGATGTTTTTTATCACTTTTTTAGAGGGGAGCGGTTATATGGCAAGGGCTGCCTTTGTAATGGACGGCCTTATGCACACAATGGGTCTGCATGGAAAGTCATTTATCCCTATGTTGTTGGGCTTTGGTTGTAATGTGCCGGCAATTTACGCAACCAGGACACTTGAATCCGGTTCAGACAAAATTCTCACTGCCCTGCTTATCCCCCTGATGTCCTGCAGCGCAAGGCTTCCTGTTTACATACTATTTGTCAGCGTGTTTTTTCCCTCACACTCCGGCACAGTGTTGTGGTCTTTGTATGTTCTTGGTATTATCCTTGCCGTATTAGTAGGAATTATTTTTAAAAATTCGTTGTTTAAAGGGGAGGCTACCATGTTTATCATGGAGCTGCCGCCCTATCGAATCCCCTCGTTTAGTAATCTCATGATTCATAGCTGGGAAAAGGGAAAGCATTTTATAGCGAAGGCGGGAACATATATTCTTGCCATGTCAATACTTATATGGTTTCTCTTTAGTCTGCCATGGGGAGTTGAAAACAAAAGGGATTCTTATCTGGGACAGGCCGCAAAGGCAATCGCACCTGTTTTTGAACCGCTTGGGTTTGGAAATTGGGAGGCCGCATCTTCTCTCATAACCGGTGTCGTTGCTAAAGAGATCGTGGTTTCCACAATGGGTGAGATATACTCTGGCAAGAAGAAGGACGATGAAGATAAAAAGGCACTATCCGCAGCCGATGATCTGAGGGAGCTGATTATTTCATTTATTAAGGCGTGCAGGGACTCGGCAGGCAATGTGTTTTCCTCATTTATGATAACCAGCATTGGCGGCGATGAAAAAGAATCCTCGCCGCCGCTTATTTCGTCAATACACAAGGCATTTAGTCCTCTTAGCGCCTACGCATTTATGGTATTTGTATTGCTCTACATGCCGTGTATGGTTACGGCGGCGGCTTTTAAGCATGAATTCGGCTCATGGAAATGGTTTGGTGTCGCTGTCTGTTACGAACTGGCTCTTGCCTGGACAGCTGCCTTTGTAATCTATCAGGTTGGGTCACTATTAAGGATAGGACTGTAGAGATATGGATATGGCCGATTATTTTTGGGTAACCGTTATAGTGTCGGGCGCGGTCTATATTTTATACAGGTCTGTATTTAAAAAGAAAGGAGGCTGCCACGGATGCAGCGCCGGCACATGTTCGAGTAAGCCCGATGCTAAGAAATAAACGACATGCTGAATTATTGAATGGACAATTGCAAATATTCAAATCGCTTTGTTATACTAACATTAAGATTTAGAGGGCCGCGAAGGCCTGATTAAAGCCACGAAGGCAGAAGGGCAGCCGTCTTACGGTGAGCCCGCCATGTTGAACCATGTTGAACAACATGATTGCCTTTGCGGCTTTTTTTTTAACGATGTTGCATAGGTTGTATATTAAACATATTTAATATTGGGAGAAAGATGCACATACCGGACGGTTACTTAAGCCCTCAGACATACATACCAATGTTTGCGGTTACGGGGACGTTTTGGACTGCCGCGTTACGAAAATTAAAAAGGGGGCTTTCGGTGAAGGAGATTCCCTATCTGACGATGGCCTCGGTGTTTTCCTTTCTTATAATGATGTTTAATATTCCGGTTCCCGGTGGAACCACGGCTCATGCCATCGGTGCGGCAATCGTTGCCGTGCTGCTTGGGCCTTGGACGGCCGTTGTGGCGGTGTCGGTGGTTTTAATCATTCAGGCGCTTGTGTTTGGCGATGGCGGGATTACCGCAATCGGGGCAAATTGTTTCAACATGGCGGTTGTTATGCCGTTTGTTTCCTATTGGGTATTTAAGCTCATAAGGGGAAAGTCCGCAAGTGTGGCGAGGCTGTCCGCCGCGGCCTTTTTATCCGGTTATGCGGGGCTTCTGGCCTCAGCGCTGGCAACGGCAGTTGAGCTGGGGATTCAGCCCATAGTCGCTGCTGCCCCCGACGGCAAACCCCTATACGCGCCATACCCCCTGTCGATTACGATACCGGCGATGGTGATAGGCCACATGTTTTTAGTCTGTATTGTCGAGGGCATGGTGACAATGTTATTATTTAGATATTTCCACAAACACGACCCGAAACTCATCTACGCCTTTAAGAAGGCAGTGCCTTAGGCATAGCCTGGAAGGAACCATAAGTTTATATAATAAATGGAGGAATATTAAATGAAAAACCTAACACGGACGTTGGATACGATTTTAGTATTGATAGCACTGTTAATTATCATGGCCGGTGTTCCTGCCTATGCGGAAGAAGAAGCCGATATGTCTCAAGCACAGCAAGCCAGGGAGGAGGCCGCCCCTATTCCTCTGGAGGGC
Source organism: Candidatus Magnetominusculus dajiuhuensis (assembly GCF_046044395.1). NCBI lineage: Bacteria > Pseudomonadati > Nitrospirota > Nitrospiria > Nitrospirales > Nitrospiraceae > Candidatus Magnetominusculus > Candidatus Magnetominusculus dajiuhuensis. The sequence goes on from NZ_JBJUSG010000005.1 coordinate 13,031, forward strand.
ACTGCAGGCCCCGATAATGTCACAGCTACCGCGGTGTTGAGCCTTTTTAACAAGTATGTCAGCAGGGGATACGTGTATAGCTCCCACAGCATGGTTATTCAGCCGGCCGTAACGTTTGCTTATAAGGGATTTGCAGCAAACTTCTGGGGCAATATAGATACACATGAGACTACAACTCAGAGTTCTGTCCCTGAAAATCCCAACAGGGTTGCTTTTAACGAAGTGGATATAAAACTTAGCTATACACGCTCATGGGGTGTTTTCAGCCTGACCGGCGGGTATATTTATTATGCAACCCAATATTCCAAACAGACTCAGGAGGCGTATATAGCAGGGGCATTAGATATTATTACAAAGCCTGTGCTTACGGTGTACAGGGATTTCGACGGCTACCCGGGGACGTATTTTAACCTGGCCTTCAGCCACTCGATTCCTGTGCCGGCTGTGAAGGATATGACGGTTGACCTAGGCGCCGGCGTTGGTTATATGGCCGGCAGTTCCAACTACTGGCGCACGTATGAGACATATTCGTGTCCACCGGACGCTACAGACTGCGCTACGGGCGGCTACACGGGCAAAAAATACAGTGCCTTTCACGACGGAATGTTAATGGTAGGGCTAACGATTCCCGTAGTGCAAGGTATGACCATACAACCGATGGCGATGTACACATTCCCCCTTTCGAGTGATGCAAATAGAAAGGTTGACGACGTATCGTATAATCCAAGCGGTTGGGTCGGCCAGAATTTCACATATGGACTTACTCTGACGTATAATTTCTAAGGCCGCTTATCTGATTATATGGGGCGAAGATTTGTTAGATTAAGGAGGGCGCACATGACTCAGAAAAAACTGTGGATAGGGCTGGCGGTTATGGCACTTCTGGTGCCGCTTGGAATTATCGTACCGGAGAAGCTTGGCGCTGCGGGCGCATGGGGGGAGTGGAGTGCCGGGACGCTCAACCAAATGCTCGGCTATCTCCCCGAAGGGCTGCAGCACTATACTGACCTTTGGAAGGCCCCCATAGGCGATTACACGGTTGTCCCGGCCAGCGCGAATGTGTTCGTCAAGTCTCTTTCGTACATCGTGTCGGGCCTGATCGGGGCTGCCCTTGCCGGTCTTGGCATCTTTATAATATCCAGGTTCGCTGCCCGACCTGAAAAAAATGAAAAATAAGATACCATCTTTTTTATTGCATCCCCAGCCGCACCCAAAGGCCGGAGGCGGCAGCGTCAAGGTCTCATTCATAGACAAGGGAGTAGGGCATATCTCTGCATTTTATGAAACAGTCTTTTTGCAATGGGAATTGTCGCAAAGGGACGGCCTGTTTCAGAGGTTAAACGCACGGACAAAGGTGCTGTTTCTGGTGTTGTATCTTTTTATCGTCAGCGTGAAAAAAGATGTGCCCACTGAGGTGTTGACAGCGGTGTTTATTTTGCCGTTCGTCGTCATGTCGAGGGTTGGGATTTTGGCGTTTTACCGGAGGGTTATTACAGCCGGGTTTTTCTTTGGGTTTATCGCCGGAGTTCCCGCCGTATTAAATGTCATCACGCCGGGGGAGCCGGTTTATACAATTCTGGAACTGCGGCGGCAGTACGATTTTTGGATATACCACGTGCCGCAGACTATCACGGTGACTCGTGAGGGAACTCTGGCGGCGCTGATGCTGACGGCGAGGGTGGCCAATTCGGTTTCGATTACGCTTTTGGTCGTCTGTACGACGCCGTTTTCGGAGGTGGTGAAGGCGTTAAAGGTCTTCAGGGTGCCTGAGTATTTCCTGATGATACTGACCCTGTCACAAAAGTACGCGTTCATATTTTTAAAGATGCTGCGAGATATGCACACGGCAAAAAAGGCTCGCCTCACAGGCGCTGCGGACGCCGCTCACTGGATAGCCGGAAGGGCCGCATATATATTCAAAAAGACGCAGCTCCGGTGTGAGGATGTGTATAAGGCGATGGCCGGGCGCGGCTTCACCGGAGAGGTAAAATTAGCTAAACTAGAAAAGACAAAAACCGTGGACATCATTGCAGGGGCTATGTTTTTAACGCTGTGGATGTTATTATTAATCCTGTAGGGGATTTGATGGAGACGATACTTGCCCTGAAAGGGGCGACATATAAGTATTATGAAAAAATAACCGCCCTCAACTGCGTAAGCCTGTCAATTGGAAGGGGGCAGCGAGTTGCGGTAATCGGGGCAAATGGGAGCGGGAAGTCGTCCCTGCTGCAAGTGCTTGCGGGGTTGATGTTTCCCCAAAGCGGCGAGGTATTTTTTGAGGGCGCGCCGTTTACTGAAAAATCGTTTAAGGATGTGGAGTTTCTGAGGCATTTCAGGACGGCGGTCGGGTATGTCTTTCAGCACTCGGACGTGCAGTTGTTCTGCCCTACGGTGTATGATGAGCTGGTGTTCGGGCCGCTTCAGATAGGGATGGACGAGGGGGAGGCATCCGGGCGCGCTATGGAGATTATGGGGATGCTTGATATAGAGGCCCTGCGGGACAGGCCGCCCTATATGCTCTCTGGCGGTGAGAAAAAGAAGGCGGCAATCGGTTCAGTACTCACAATGAACCCAGAGGTTATATTGTTAGATGAGCCAACAACCGGGCTTGACCCCCGAACGCAGGCCTTTCTGGTTGAACTGCTCTTTACCCTCAGCGACGCGGGTAAGACCATTGTCGTATCCACGCATGACCTTGCCCTCGTTGAGGAGTTGCAGGGTGAGACTGTGGTGCTTTCTGAGGGGCACACGATTGAGCGGGCAGGTGCCGCGGACGATATCCTCTCTGACGAAGAGATGCTCCTGAGGGTAAACCTGATTCATGAACATTTCCACAGGCACAAAGGGCCGGACGGCACAATCACACACGTCCACCGCCACGCCCACGGGGATTAATGGTACAATGAATGACAAGAATACGGCGGTCAGCAAGGGGGGGATTTCCCCTGAATGGGTTTTCTTATTAGTAAGCGTAGTGTTTGGGTATATATTTGTATTTGTAACGCCGCCGTTTCAGGCCCCCGATGAGTATCATCATATGTTTCGTGCCTATCACGTATCAATGGGCGGGTTAGTTTCGTCGAAGGCGGGCGGCATCTCCGGGGCGCAGCTTCCCGTAAATCTTGGAAATACGGTGATAAACGTTTCTACAAATCTTTCCCAGCATCCAAATAACAAACAAAAACTCTCAGACCTCGGCAAGGTCATGCACATCCCGCTTGAGCCGGAGAAGACCGTGTTTTATTTCTTCCCAAACACGGCAAGATACGCCCCCGTCATGTACGCCCCGCAGGCGTTGGGAATATTCGTGGGAAGGCTATTGCACATTGCCCCTATTTTCATAATGTACTTAGGGCGGATAACGAACCTGATTGTCTGGATAGCGCTTATCTACATAGCGATAGTCGCAACACCGGTATATAAGTGGCTCTTTGTGCTGTTGGCCCTGACGCCGATGTCGCTGTTTTTGGGGGCGTCGCTGTCTGCAGATGCCTTTACCAACGCGGTTGCGTTTGTATTTGCCGCGTTGATATTTAAGGCGGCCTTTGGGGGCGGTGCTGAGGTGTCAACGAGGGAACTCGCGCTTATTTTTTTGGCGGCGGTGATGCTTTCCCTGTCGAAACAGGTCTACGTGCCGGTGCTGTTAATTTTTCTGATGATACCTGTTAGCAAGTTTGGCTCATTAAAAAGATATGTGGCCATTGTGGCCTCATTTTTTGTTGTGAACGCCGCGATGGCCTGTTCGTGGTTTTTCATGTCGGGGGATTTACTCGTCCCGCTCAGGGAAAAACTGGACATATCGCCGCAGAGGCAGTTATATTCCATAACACACCATCCTCTGGACTTCATCATTGCAATGAAAAACACGCTTTTTAAATATTCGTCTGACGTTCTGACAGACTTCATAGGGAAACTTGGCTGGCTTGATACGGAGCTTCCCGCGTATATTCACGTAACTTTTTGGGGGCTTCTGATTTTCACAGCCCTTTGCGAAAACAGCAGCGACATCGCGGTAAAAATAAAAGACAAGGCGATAGCGGCGGTGGCCTTCGTGAGTACGACTTTCCTTATAGTCCTCTCACAGTATCTGACGTGGACGGAGGTTGATAAAAATATAATAGATGGCCTGACGGGGAGGTATTTTATACCCGTGGCCACCGCGCTGTTTCTCTTATTTTACAACAATAAATTTCACATAAACACGAAAAGGCCGCTCTTTGGCATATTGATATTAAGCTATCTGGCAGTTATAATGATTTCCACGATAGCGGCCATGATAACGCGATATTATTTGTGAGGAGCCGGATGCAATAGAGTGTTACCAGTCCCGCGCAGGCAGTTCCTTTTTTTTCATTCTATCCAAAAGTCTTTTTTTGATAGGTTCTGCTTCTGTCCGAATTACTTCGATTTGCATTTTAAACGATAAATTTTTCATTCTCTCGTAATTATTTTCTCTGATAATGTGGAGACGCCTCATCGTTTTCGCCTCATTCATCGTTATCCTCCTGAATCCAGCTCTGGGGGGTTAATATTTCCAATTCTTTAAACCCAAGCATTCTGTTTATTCCATTTACACCACGAATGGTCTTTAGTTTTACCATATGCTTGAAATTCCAACTGATAAGGGCATCGGCTTCGTTGTAAGTGGCAAGAGCTATATGAAGCGCATCGTCTTGATATTTTTGAGGAATAATCCCTTCGGCGATATATTTCTGAACCAGTGAGTAAATGTCCTCAGCGACAGAAACGATTTCCATTACAATCTCAGTTAACTTCTCTTCCAATTCCTGAGATGAAGGTACTTTGGAGCGAGAGATTTCAGCTAAGAGAATATCGGAAACGACAATGTCATACAAACCAAGCTTCAGGATATCCCAAAATCGTACCGTTACCTCCATTTTTTCAGGAGAGTCATCCGCGAATAAGAATGAAGGCACGGATGTATCAAGATACAGTTTGATTTTTTTCAAAGTCATTCCTCTTAAATTATTTTACCATTTTTAGCCCAAGAGTTTCCCGCTGTGATACCTGAAAAGGCAGCTATTGACTTGCCCTGGCATTATATTCATTATATATCAGCTAGCCCGTGAATATATAGGGGAGGGACAAATGGCTAATCATCGGTTTGGTTTTGTTAAGATAAACGCTGTAGTGTTTGTTATCATGCCTAAGAGCCTAACGGTATAAGGTATTGCACATTGCTGCCGATGATTAAATCGGCTAGTGCTAAAATGATTCGTTTCGATGAGCTGACTGCCCCCTTATTCATGGCTCGATGATATGCTGAATCAAGCAAAGACACGGCCACTAAAGCCGATTTAACCGAAGAGACAAGCAAGTTGCGGTTGAGACTGCCAACGTCAAGGCCGATATAATCAAGTGGATGTTTCTCTTCTGGATAAGCCAAACGGCTGTTATGGTTGCACTGTTTAAATTCTTTGCTACGTAATCCCCTATGAATCCACAGTGTCAAGATTGAATTCAGTATAGTGTCCCCGGAATACCCCTCAGTATATTATAAACCATGTTTAGTTAGTGTATCTTCTAATTCATTCGCAGTACTATGCTGTTTTTTGTAGGACAGTATGCTCTCGCGTATCTCAAAAAAAATGTCCCTATATTTTTTTAAAATAATATCTGTATATGTAGAAGATTGCGGATCTGTCAACCAATCAGGAAGATTAAAGTCTCTTTTATTAGATTTAATATTTTCTCGTATTATTCTAATCAAACAGCTCAATATTTCATTAAAATACTTTTCTTTTATTTTATTGCTATGCCAATTTGTTAGTAACAGCCTTAGCCAATATATTCCAAATCCAGTGACTGTGGCAAATACTATACTTATAATATTGATTAGTATTTTATCAGCTCTGGAATCTGTTACCTTTATTTCTTCTGTTTTAGCTGTTACTATAGTATTATTGTCATCAGTTAATAAAAGGATTGCTCTATAATTACCCTCTTTCGATACTACGATGTCCTTTGACCGCATAACAGCTACATTGCCCAGAGTTCCTTCCTCATTTTCATTAATAGTTCCATTGGAATTAAGACAAAATTTCCATCTGGAATATTCTGATGATTTTACGGGCAGGAACAACATTATTTTGATAGCCTCATTTCTCACCACTGATGAATTTAATGATAATATACTAAAATATTTATTATCCGCACTATACGAATCAACAGGCATCATTCGTATTAATATTAGAAATATTATCATAGCATATATTTTTTTAATCATATATATCTTCGATATATTGCCTTATTTCATTTTTGCCGTATTCCATTAATATTTCCATTTCCTTAATTATTTGCTCTAATGCGTTTACCCTATCTTCTCCGTTTGTGCTAGCTCTTGACTTTTGTTTTAGAGCTTTTATACATGCCGTTATAGCACTATCCCATGGTCTACACAAATGATTTGGAGAAATAAAATTTTTTTTAAATAATGGAATCATGCCATTATCCTTGTAAGAGCTTAAATTATGAATCAATATGCGATGACAACTAAGCAGAAATGCTAATACATATTGCTCCTTTCGTGCATTCTTACGTATATCTTCGGAAATACTGTTTTCATCATGGTATTTATTTTTCTGCTGATAACTCACCATAGCCATTTCATAAATATATCCATATTCTGATAATAGGCACTCAAAGTAAACGTCAACTGAAGGAGATATTTCAATACTAGAATTGACCGCAATTATTATTTTCTCCCAATTGCCTTCATCACCAAGATTCCTGGATCCACTAATAGTTTCTTCCAATAACCTTGCCCAAAGCAATACTTTAACTGATTTATCTATAATATCCTCATCATAAAATGGTTTAAGATCATTTTTAAGTGTCATGTATAAGACAGGTCTTTTATGTGTCGTAAGATATTGAAGAATCCTTAAATAAATAAAATAATTATTAATGATTTTATCAGTATCCATACATAAGTCAGAAGGCGCACCAAATAAATTAAAAAACAAAGGCGAATCAGGATTGTCGCCTACTCCATCAATACTTGTGTTTCCAACAAAGTGATTAAATTGACCACGTATTAACATTCTTATGTATGTGAAAGGTGACGTAGTCAATGATACCTGTTCATCGTCCTTAAAAGCCCATAATCTAAAAAAGTTGTCCGATAAAATAAAATGAGCCCACATTTTTATAAATCTTCTGACATTCCAGTTTACCAAACGGCTATGCCAAGTATTTGCGACCATGTCATAAGGCCAACGGCCCCAAGATGTGCACAATTCTATTCTTTGCTTGATATGATCAGCCAGATCTTTCGCAGAATTAAATTTAAAACTTCTAATTTCGATTGATGATGTCGATAGCTCATATTCTGAAGCGGCTTCATCAAACGCCTTAGAAAGTGTTTTTTTAGCTATTTGCAAAACATCTGGCTCTCGATATTTTATATCCTGAAAATTCTTTTCATAAAAAGACCAACACTTTAACGTCTCAGGTCGTAAAGTAATGACAACATGAAAACTAACAGCCCAGCTATATGACCTTGCTTTTTCAATAATCGCTTCATGCGTCGAAAGCCCGCCCCTTATAAATTGTTCTTGTATATCAAGGGCTTCCTTGTCAACATTATCAATGAGTAACCACACAGATTTCCCAAATACTGTATTTATGGTTCTTATTACACATGTAAGCAAATGATTATAGCCAATATCGGGAAACAATTTTATAAATTCCTCTGACTGGTTAATAAATCCTTGTTCATAGTTATAGTTAGTCTCACATTGACAAGCATCTTTAATTTTAGCAATATTAGACGATAGTGTTTTACGAAAATCAGTATTAGAAGATAGTTTATGTACAAAATCAGTAGACATTTTCTTATGAATATAATACATAGCATAAGGATTATTTTTTAAGTGGTATGATGATTCTGAATTATTGATATTTATCTTAGAACTACGAAAATATCTGTCATCCTGATCTTGCCACCACTCTAAAAATGTAGTTTTACCAATTCCAACATCACCTTTTAATACAACGCAAGAAGGCTTTTTATAGTTCAATGAATCTCTCTTAATAAAAAATTTTATAAAGCTGTGATTCTTGTTCATATCCCCATGATAACCTATCTGTTCTGCATAAAATTCTTGATTAGTGCTGACATAATCTGAAACAGTTGTTAAATAATCCTCCAAAAATGGATTATACTTATCATCTAGCAACTCTGCTTTTCTAATTTGCTCCCTTTTTGTCAATAAAATAAATTGGTCTATATTTTTATCACTATCCGCACTCATCTATCTAACCTCCATAGTTAATCAGTAACCTTGCCCACCACAATGCTATATTGTAGCAACATGAAACTAAGTGTACCATGCATGGTTTTATTTGTCAACATAAATATTATTTTATTTTAACTATATCTTTTAAATACAGGTATATGTCGTATTTATGTTACCGAAAAGTAACAACGTTACACAAAGGTAACATTATTTGTAATCATATCTCAATAACCGTGCCGGTTTTTACGGTTTGCAGGCTGGAAATGTTTCCGCGCTCTGCGAACTGCCATTGTTTCATACTGCGTCTGTCGTTTATATTCATGCGGAGTCAGCGGCGGCAATAAAACAAACGGACTTGTATGTATCGACAAACCTGCATGATTGAGAGTAGAATATTCTTATGAGACAAGTAATAATATACCCCGGCGACGACGGCTACTGGATAGCTGAATGTCCGTCATTGCCCGGATGTGTCACTCAGGGAAAAACCAAAGAAGAAGTTATAGCAAATGTTAAAGAAGCCATAGGGCTTTATGTTGAGGTGCTAATGGAAAGAGAACATAATGTGCCTGAAGACACCCTTGAAGTCCTTATGGTATGAAACTTCCGTGTATTTCCGGCCATCAATGTATAAAGGCTCTTGAGAAAATTGGGTTCCGCGAAATAAGGCAGCGGGGGAGCCATGTTGTTTTATACAGAGATAATCCGCAAGCTCAGCTTGTCGTTCCTATCCACGACACATTAGACAGAGGTACACTGAGGGCGATAATTCGACATTCACACCTTATGGTCGCCGAATTTATTGAGCTGCTTTAGGTTGCCACCCACCATTGTGGACAGCACCTGACGTTTGGTTTTCGGGCAGCGTCTCCAATAAAATTCCATGGCTTATTTGCATAAGCCGCCAATATTTGATATAATATAGCCGTGAAAGTAATATCTGCTCAATAAAAACGACATCGGGGGATTTTAATGTCAGGCCATTCAAAATGGGCAAGTATCAAAAGGAAAAAGGCTGTCACAGACTCAAAAAGGGGTAAGGTATTCTCCAGATTGGTTAAAGAGATCTCCGTCGCGGCAAGGATGGGCGGGTCAGACCCCGAAGGCAATCCCCGTCTGCGTACCGCTATTGACAAGGCCAAAGAAGTCAACATGCCCCTTGATAACATCAAAAGGGCTGTCCAAAAAGGCGCCGGTGAGCTTGGCGGCGCGATGTACGAAGAGATAATCTACGAAGGCTACGGTCCGGGCGGAATTGCAATTCTTATCGAGGCTATGACCGACAACAAAAACAGGACTGTGGCAGAGATACGATACGCCCTCACCAAACAAGGGGGAACCCTGGGTGAGTCCGGCTGTGTCGCCTGGATGTTCTCCAAAAAAGGCTGTCTCCTAATAGACAAAAAGGCCGTCACCGAAGACGCGCTCATGTCAGAGGCCCTTGAGGCTGGCGTGGATGATCTGAAAAATGACCCCGACGACGACATGTTCGAACTCATAACCACCGCCGAGGATATGCCCGCCGTTAAGGCACATTTAGAGAAAGCGGCAATCCCTGTCTCCTCCGCGGAGATTACAATGATTCCCGGCAGTTATATTACAGTTGATAACCCCACGGCGCAGAAGATGATGAGGATTATTGACGCCCTCGACGAACTGGAAGACGTCCAGAATGTCCACGTCAATTTCGAGATGCCCGACGAGGAGCTGTCATAGTAAATTCAATGAGGGAATACCCACCACGCCGAGAGACGATATGTCGGCCTTCATTTGTGGTGCCGCCGAAAGGCCGTTATTTACTGGCGAGTGGGGGCTGTTTACTATTTATATCCCTATTATTAGTTGGATTATTACTTATCGGCATTGCCCCCGCCTTCGCCGCAGGCAGGATGACCCCCGAAGAGGAGACCTCAATCTCCATTTACAAACAGGCAAGCCCCTCTGTTGTCAACATAACCACTACGACAATGGTGCAGGATTTTTTCTCTGTGTACCCTCAAAAAGGCTCCGGCTCCGGGACGATTATAACCCCCGACGGCTTCGTGCTGACTAATTACCATGTCGTTGAGGACGCCACCGAGATAGGCGTAACAATGATTGACGGGACAAAATACCCCGCGAAGTTCATAGGGGCTGACCAGGACAACGACATTGCCGTGATAAAAATAATAACTGACAGCAATACCGCCTTTAAGGCCCTCGAAATGGGTGCGTCTGATTCCCTGCAAGTCGGGCAGCATGTCTATGCCATAGGAAACCCGTTTGGGCTGAACTCCACAATGACAAGGGGCATTGTAAGCGCCCTTGGCCGCCCACTGACCACAGGGTCAGGCAAGGTAATTGACAACGTCATTCAAACAGACGCGGCCATTAATCCCGGCAACTCCGGCGGCCCATTAATCGAAACCAGCGGCAGGATGATAGGAATAACAACCGCCATCTTCACCCCCACAGGCGGCAACGTGGGTATCGGGTTTGCCATCCCGATAAGCGTTGCCCGCGCGCTCGTCCCTGATTTAATTAAACACGGCAAGATAAGAAGGCCGTGGATTGGAATTGTCGGCGTTCCTCTTTGGGAAAAGCTCTCAAAGGCGCTTGGCCTTCCCGTAAGCACGGGGGTACTGGTCTCTCAGGTTGTCCAGGACAGCCCCGCCCACAAGGCCGGCATTAAGGGGGGCAATAAGCCCGTGGAAATCAGCGGCACGGTCATCTACCTCGGCGGAGATATAATCGTCGAGGCCGGTGGCGTGAAGATTCACTCCCTGCAGGATTTAACTAAGGCACTCAAAGATAAAAAACCACGGGATGTCATCCCAATTAAACTCATACGCGGCTCACAGATGATTGTCGTAAACTGTGTCGTGGAGCTGAAATCTTAGCGTACTGGAGGACAAGCCTATGAAAACCTGTGCCGTTGTCCTTGCCGCCGGACTTGGCAAGAGGATGAAATCAGCAACGCCCAAGGTTGTCCATAATTTAATGGGTAAACCTATTGCCACATACTCAATAGAGGCGGTTAAGGCCGTCGCAGGGATATCGAAAGTTGTCCTTGTCATAGGAAGGCACTCAGAGGAAAGCCTCAAAGGCATATTTAAGGCAGACCCGATGGTGTCATTTGCTTTTCAGACCAGCCTGCTTGGCACGGCGGATGCCCTTAAATCAGGGCTTGGCGGCCTTAATGGCGAGCAATTTGACTATACGCTGGTAATGACAGCAGACGCGCCCCTTATCAGGGGGGAAACCCTGCAGGGCCTGATTGACAGACACATCCAGGGCGGCAATGCCGTCACGGTGCTGAGTTTCGTATCAAAAGACCCATCGTCTTACGGCAGAATAATCAGAAATCCCGATGGTACTATCAAATCTATCATAGAAAATCCTGACGCCACCCAGGAGCAAAGAAAAATAAACGAGGTTAACAGCGGCATCTATGTATTCAGTAAAGACGCCCTGCCGCTTTTAGACAAGATTCAAATTAACGAAAAAAAGGGTGAGTTCTACCTCACTGACATCGTCTCAATCGCCAGTGAAAATGGCCTGAAAGTCGAGGCTCAAAAGATGTTTGACGAGGACGAGTTCATAGGGATAAACTCACGTGCGGAGCTGCTGCAGGCCCTAAACGCCATGAAGCGTAGGATTAACCGGCACTGGATGGACGAGGGCGTTACGCTGATGGACGAAAACACCACGCTCATCTGCCCTGATGTGTCAATTGGGCGCGATACGATTATATATCCAAACGTAATCATAGAAGGAAAGACCGTGATAGGCGAGGGCTGTGTAATATATCCAAACGTGAGAATCGTGGATTCCACTATTGAGCGCGACGTTGTGGTGAAGGACTCAACGCTGATAGAAAACTCAAAGATAGATACTGGGGCGGCCGTCGGGCCGTTTGCCCATCTAAGGCCAGGGGCGGCAATAGGAAAGAAGGCCAAAGTAGGGAATTTCGTTGAGATAAAAAACTCCACGCTTGGCTACAACACAAAGGCCTCACACCTGTCCTATATAGGGGACGCCGCCGTCGGTGACAACGTAAATATCGGCGCCGGTACAATAACATGCAACTACGACGGTGTAAATAAATTCAAAACGGTAATAGAAGACAACGTATTCATAGGGAGCGATTCGCAGTTGGTCGCCCCCGTGACAATAGGCAAGGGTGCCTTCGTAGGGGCAGGCTCAACGATAACGCAGGATGTCCCCGATAACGCGCTGGCGATAAGCCGCGTAAGGCAGCGCGCAATTTTGGACTGGGTTAAGGCAAAGTTCACCACAGATAAACATAAATAGTGAGGGCGGAGGGACCATGTGTGGAATAATAGGATACATAGGACATAATAATTCGATAGAGATAACCCTTGAAGGACTAAGGAAACTCGAATACCGGGGGTATGACTCCGCCGGTGTTGCGTTCATCAGGGAAGACAATGGCCTGATGGAGATAGTCCGCTGTAAAGGGAAGATAAAAGAACTGATGGACAAACCCGCCCTGCAAAGCGTAAAAAGCAATGTCGCAATAGGTCATACCAGGTGGGCAACCCACGGCGGCCCGTCAGAAATCAACGCCCACCCACACAGGGTGGACGGCATAGCCATCGTACATAACGGGATAATAGAAAATTATATCGAACTCAAAAGGGCGCTCATAAAAGAAGGGGCAGTGTTTAACTCCGAAACAGATACCGAGGTCATGTGCCACCTGATAGCGTCGTTTTACAAAAAGGGCAGCTCATTCGAAGAGTCAGTATTGGAGGCAATAAAACTCCTGCACGGCTCATACGCGGTAAACGTGATATGTGAAAAAGAACAGGGCAAGATAATATGCGCCAAAAAGGACAGCCCGCTTGTCATTGGCCTGGGCGACGGGGAGTTTTTTAGCGCCTCAGACGTGCCGGCCTTTTTGAGCCACACACGCGACGTCATCTTCATGGAGGACGGCGAGATGGCAGTCCTTACAAGAGAAGGCGTGATAATACACGATGCGGCGGGTTCGTTAGTACACAGAGAACCGGTAAAGATAACCTGGAGCCCATCAATGGCGGAAAAGGGCGGCTACCGGCATTTTATGCTCAAGGAGATATTTGAACAGCCCCGCGCCATCGCGGATACAATAACAGGCCGCGCCAATCTCAGCACTGGAACTGTTAATTTGTACGAATTTGGACTTAGCGAAGATGAGATAAGGTCAACAAAGAAGATATTCATAGTCGCCTGCGGCACATCATGGCACGCCGCCCTGTGCGGCAAGTACATGATAGAGGAATTGGCGGGGATACCTGTGGAGGTTGACATCGCCTCAGAGTTTCGCTACCGTAGGCCGATAATAGGCGTAGGCGATTTATTTATCGCCATAACGCAATCAGGCGAGACAGCGGACACACTTGCCGCCCTCAAAGAGGCAAAGAGGCGTGGCGCTAAGACCCTGGCCATATGTAACGTGGTAGGCAGCACCGCCTCAAGGGAATCCGATTACGTGTTTTATACACATTCCGGGCCTGAAATCGGCGTGGCCTCCACGAAGGCGTTTGTAACCCAACTGGTGTCGCTGTATTTGTTGTCCATCGCACTGGATATAAAGTCTGTGGCAAGTGTGGGGCGGCAGTTGTCCGCACAGTTGTTTAAAGAAGGCCCGTCGGACTTAGATGAGCTTCTTCATATCCCCGCCCTGTTAGAGACCGTCCTCATAGCCGACGCCGAGATAGAGAAAATAGCGCGGCAGTTGTCCAAATCCACCGGCTTTCTGTTTTTAGGCCGTGGAATTCTCTTTCCTATTGCCCTTGAAGGGGCGCTGAAACTAAAGGAAATCTCCTACATACACGCCGAGGGCTACCCTGCCGGTGAGATGAAACACGGCCCGATTGCCCTTATAGACGAGGGCCTGCCGGTTGTCATTCTCCTATCGAAAGATACACTGTACGAAAAGGTCATATCGAATATCCAGGAGGTAAAATCAAGGGGCGGCAAGACGGTGGTTATCTCAAACGAGGACGACGACGGGGTCAGGGAGTTGTCTGATTACTTTTTATTAGTGCCGCGCTCAAATAGATTCCTCGACGCGATTGTCATGGCGCTGCCGCTGCAGCTCCTGGCATACCACATAGCGGTAATAAGAGGCTGCGACGTTGACCAGCCGAGAAACCTGGCCAAGAGCGTAACTGTGGAATAAAATAATATAACTAAAATATGGTGAAATTTGTTATTATAAGAGTTCCGGGAGTTGGGAGGAATGACAGAGGATTTTGCGTTAGACAAGTTGAGTGGGCAGTAAGGGCTTAATGGTGCAGCAGAAATAAAACTAAATCAAGGTGAAATTTGTTATCATAGGAGTTAGAGGAAATGACAAAGAATCTTGCGTTAGATAAGTTAAGCGAGCAACAAGAGGCAGCCATAGATTATATGGACGGCCCGGTGCTTGTCTTAGCGGGGGCAGGGTGTGGAAAGACTCAGCTCATAACCCACAAATATGCCCACCTTTACAACAAAGACAAGAAAAAGTACGGTTCCATGCTTGCGGTAACGCTCACAAATAAGGCAGCCGATGAGATGAGAGACCGGATTGCCTGCGAGATAGGCGGCGACCCCGGCAACAATCTCAAGGGTGCATGGGTAGGGACATTTTACTCACAGTGCAATCGCATACTGCTAAAGGAGAAGGCCTCCATTGGGATTACGGAGGATTATGTAATATATGACACTGAGGACCAGTGCAGGCTGATTCGCCATATTCTCAACGATATGAAACTCTACGAGGCCCTGTACAAGGGCATTTCCAGCAAGATACGATACTTCAAATCCTCACTCCTGACCCCCGACGAGCTGCTCAGTACGTATAGCAATTTCGATTTCGACGAAAAACTCCTGAAGGTCTATGTCCGCTATCAGGACGAGATGAGAAAGACAAACGCCCTTGACTACGACGATTTAATCTCATACACAATAAGGTTATTTGAAGAACATCCGGAGATTTTAGGCACGTATCGCGAGATATTTTCCTACATACTGGTTGATGAATTTCAGGATACCACCTATGCCCAGTACCAGTTCCTTAAACTGCTTGCCGGTGACAACATCTTCGTGGCTGGCGACGATGACCAGACTATTTATAAGTCCCGTGAGTTTGAGGCGGGGAATATATTGACAAAGTATGAGACTGATTTTGCAAATACGAAGCTCCTGAGGCTTGAGCAGTCATTCAGGTGTACGCAAAACATACTGCAAGTCTCCGGCAGTGTCATATCAAAAAACACATACAGAAAACCTAAACTCCTGTGGACAGACAAAAAAGCCGGCGAGAAGGTGTGCCACTACTGGTTCATGTCCGAGGAGGATGAGGCTAAGTATATAGCGAAAAACATAAAGGACCTCTATCTGAAGGGGAATTATTCGTACAGCGACATCGCTATTCTCTACAGGGTGAACCTCCAGTCGAGGGTAATTGAGGAGGCACTAAAAAACGAGAGGATACCGTTTAAGATAATAGGCAGCACTGCGGTTTACCACAAAAGGGAGACCAAGGATTTAATCTCATACTTACGGATGATATGGAACAAGGACGACAACGTCAGCCTTAGGTGGATTATAAACCAACCCAACAGGGGAATTACCGCCAACTCACTGAATAAGATAGAAAACGAGGCAAAAAAAGAGGGCATAAGCCTGTACAAGGCCATCGTAAAGCTCTGCACAGGGAAGGGATTTTCCTCCGCGATAAAGGAAAAACTCGCTAATTTCCTGTCGCTGCTCGACGTGCTTTCCGAAAAAAAGGATATTACCCTTTCCCAAGGGATAAAGCTGGTTTCTACTCACACCAGCTTTATAGAGGCCCTTGACGAAGGCTCATTAAACGACATCTCAGAGATAATGTTCCGCTCAGGAAATCTGCCATTAGGCGAATTTCTCGCAAACGTATCTCTCACCACCGCCAACGACGACGTCAGGAGCAGCAGCGCCGTATCCCTGATGACCCTGTATAACGTCAAGGGGATGGAATTCCCCGTTGTGTTTATAAGCGGTCTTGAAGACGGCCTTATTCCATATTTTAAGGCAACAGAGACTAATGAAGAGCTGGACGAAGAGAGACGGCTTTTTTATCTCGGAATGACCCGCGCCAAGGACATCTTATTTATGACCGGTGCAAGGAAGCGGCGGTTATACGCCAAGTTTCAGAATCAGGAACCCTCGCGTTTCCTGAAGGACATCCCCAAGGACTGCTGCCTGTGGATAGAGAAAAACGCCATCCCGGCAAACGCGTCCTCCAAGGTGCCGCTGCCCCCTGTGGAATTCCCATATAACACGGGATGCCGCGTAAAACACCCCAAATGGGGAATCGGCGTTATCAGGGATTGTTACGGCGAGAAAAACGACATCAAGGTAACAGTGAATTTCCCCGAAATAGGGGTGAAGCGGCTGGCGCTGAAGTATGCGAATCTGGAGAAAATATAGATGGCGGATAAGATAACAGAAAGGGATGTAACGCACATAGCCGCACTATCGCGCCTAAAGTTGAGCGCTGAGGAAACCGGTATGCTTGGCAGGCAGTTAAATGATATCCTGTTGTACATTGAAAAACTCAACGAGCTGGACACCACAGGCATTGAGCCGACATCACACATACTTCCTCTGAAAAACATCTACCGTGAAGACCACACAGAGACACCGCTTGACAGAGGCGCCGCCCTCTCAAATGCCCCCGACAAGACCGAACGCTTCTATAAGGTAGCCCGAATTATTGAGTAACGGGCCAAAGATTAACAACAAAGATTAAAGACGAAGGGGGGTAACCCCCCTTCACCCGTATTTCGCACCGGGCTGTTTAAAACCTCGTAACTTTGATACCGACAAAGGACATTTGTCTGACATAATCCTCAAAGGGGAGTTCTTTTACATAGCTTGGCGTTTGTGCGTTTTTCCTGCCGCTAGCGTGAATGAGATAGACCTTGCCGCCTTCTTTTTTTATAATCCCCAGGTGGGCAACGATTTCACCAACGACGCGTTTCTCAACGGCCTTGATAAAATAGATGATGTCGCCACTGTTTAGTTTGTCTATTGAATCAATAATGGCGTCTTTTGGGAGAATCTCCGTGGACTCAATCCCCCGCGCACCCTTTATCTTGACCGCAGTGCCGATTTCTGCGGTAATGTCCTTCCCCCATTTGCCGCTTAAGATCATGTCCTCGGCATATTCAAACCTATCATCATAGTTTGTTACCTTGCCTGCCTCATCAAGTGTGCCGAGGCCCTTGAAGCGCAACCTCAGGGCAGCGTTTACCGCCCCATCAGGGGTGACTCCGCTGGATAGTTCCACCGCCCTGAACGTGTGGTACATGCAGTCAACCGCGCCGTCATATACAATGACCTTGTTACGCACATACGCGCCAAGCGGGTCTGTGTCATAGGGGGTGCCAACAAACTGCTCCGCCCAAAAGGCAATCCTCTGCCCTAATGGCAGCCCCGAAATACTCTCCTGTGTCTTTGATATGTTGTCCGGCGTCCCAACAAACGCCCCGGCTGAGGCCGCCGCCATAAGAAAGAGGATGAGAAATAACAATATCCTTCGCATGTCATATAATATCAAACGCATATCATATAATATCAAAAAACGGGGGAATACGGCAATCTGCTGTCATTAAAAAATAGCTAACGTCGCTACAAAATAATTCAAGCTCAGCGTTGTCATAACGCAACAGCGTTGTTACATATGAGTAACAGGCTTATTACATATGAGTAACATTAAGATGTTACATTGTTGTAACACTATATAATATATTATTTAATTGATTATTTTTGTTGACAAAAAAATAATATTATGTATAATACAAACATAGATTGTCAGCATGGCTGGAAGAGTTGGTTGAAGACAGTGTGTGCGTAGAGGAAGGATAGGGGAATGGAAGGTACAAACCAGGCAGCGGGTACGGTATTTTGCAAATAAATTCTAAAGGGGGTTGGCCTTGCCCATAATACCAGTCGTGTACTGGAGGCGAAATCCTCATTCAAACGGTAGCTGGTCTCTGCGCGGGGGAGCCAGAGTGAATACGCCCTCCAGCAATTTTGAATTATTGGACTTTTATCGCAACGAGATAAAGCATGAGTTCAACTTATTAGGGCTGAGAATGGGCTGGTATTTGCTAGGTCAATCTTTTTTGATTTCTGCTTTTGCTGTTTGTCTTGATCCCAAGTATTCTACACCGCCTACTTCCGAAACTTGGTTTTTGTATGTGATAGCCGCCCTCGGCTTCGTTACCTCTGCGATGATTATTCCGTCCCTTGAGGGGGCACATGTCACTGCGAATAGATATATAAATAAAAAACGCCGCCTTTTAAGCCAACACCACGATGAATTGAAAGAGCGCAAAATTGAGCGTGATGATTTTTTTGATGATTATTTTATCAGAGATGATGTTATTCATGAATATAGTTTGCTTTTCTCGCGCGCCATTCCTTGTGTTTTCTTAATATTATGGCCAGAAATTGGTATTTACAAATGCTGTAAATTTTCAACGTGTAAGTGGACACTGATGATCGTCGTTGGTTTCGGGTTGTTTGCAGCCTTCATGGTGTTTCTATACAAGTGGAGTGCGATAGTAATCAAAAATAAGGAGGCATTATGACTGAAGAGCGTAGAGATAATATTGACCTTTTTAAGTATTATGGAGAACAGAAGAAGGTTGAACATGAATTATTAACACATAGAATGAGCTGGTATATGTTAAGTCAATCCTTTCTAATTATCTCTTTTACCACTTGTCTTGGGCACACAGTTCCTCCTGTAAATTATTTTTTATACATAATTCCCATACTCGGTTTCTCAACCACCCTACTTATTTGGCCAGCTATTTATGGTGCGATAACAACCATAAACATGTGGCATGATAAGAAATACAAATTCATAAAGCAGTTGATATTGGATTGCAAAACTGGTTGCAAAATGGGTTGCAGAAGGTGGTGCAGAACAGGAAGGTGCCCTGAAATAGGAGCCCATACAATCGATCGCCATTATCTTTCAATCTCACCCACAGCCGTAGAAAGACGGGATGATATTCATCTAAATAGTCTTCTATTTGCGAAATATCATCCTCTGATTTTCTTGATATTATGGTTAGGGGTTCTTATTATGGATGGCTACGGCCTCTTTGACAAAGGCTGGCTTTAATAATCTGACGCCCCATCAGCCGGTATAAATAGCACATGACTTACAGATGTTGTCATCACGCATGGCACCACACGCCCCTGATATGCCGTGGTGGCACAGGGCGAAGTCGTATTTGAGCGGGTCGTCAGGGTCGAGGCGCCTCAGGGCCTCTGTTATCTGCACGGCCGTCTTCCAGTCGTTACCCTTTCGATTTGTCAGGCCAAGGCACCGTGAGATCCTTGCAATATGCGTATCAAGGGGGATGATGAGCGAGTTTTTGGGGATTTCTGTCCATATGCCAAGGTCAATGTCGGCGTCTCTGACCATCCAGCGCAGAAACATATTAAATCGCTTACACGCCCCACCCTTATATGGCGATGGAAAGAGCTGGCGCAACCCCGGTGGTTTGACGTTACTGCCATAGACTGCCGATGTGTTTGTTGAGAGCATACCATCAGAAAATTCCCCCAGCCCCTCATATATTGAGCCATGAAATGATCGCATGAAGGCGTTTTTTATTGAGCCGTGTGTGACTATCGCCCTGTGCAGGATGTAAATAAAGGCGATTATGTCCTCGTTTTTGTTAAACCTGTACGAAATCCCCGAAAAGAGCCACGCCTGGCGCTTTATGTCAAACTCCCGCAGAAAATCCGCCGGACTTGACCCCATCATAGAGAGGATTTTCCCTATTACCGGCTTAAACAGTTCTACTTTACCGTAGGCAAGGCAGGCCGCTATAAGACCAGCCGCCTCTATATCTTGCCGGTAGGTACATCGGCGCGGGAACTCAATAGGGTCATTATTAACCCTTTCGCCGAAATCGAATGTTGAATAAAACCCGTCAAGGAGGGTTTTAAGGTTTCCCGATGCCATAGAGTTCCGTCATGTTAAGGTGTGTAAGGGCGAGGGCGAGCGCGTCTGAGCTGTCTGGTGACAGCGCGATGTCTATATGTAAAATCGCCTTTATCATGGCCATTACCTGCGATTTCTCCGCCCTGCCGTAGCCCGTTAACGCCTTTTTCACCTCAAGCGGGCTGTATTCAAACACGGGGATGCCAACAACCGACGCCGAAAGCAGCGCCACCCCACGCGCATGTCCGAGGCTTAGGGCGGCCTTAATGTTGCTTGCAAAGAATATCTTCTCAACCACGGCCTCATCGGGGCTATATGTGTCTATCGCCTCCCTCAGCCCCTCGTATACGCGTTTTAATCTCTTTGGGAGCGGCTGCCCCTTAGGGACGGCTATCTCTCCTGATGCCACATAGACGATTGACTTGCCCTCTTTTCTCAGCACTCCGTAGCCGCACACGATACTGCCCGGGTCAATGCCGATTGCCGTCTTAATGGACATGCTGTTTATTTACGATTTAGCCGCGCTTACGGCCTGCTTTGTCTTCTTTGCGGGAAACTCAAACAGTATCGTCTCCACAAGTTCACATATCACATGCCCAATCGTTATATGAGTTTCCTGGATGCGCGCGGCGTCCTCCGATGGCACAATAAAGGCAATTGTGGATTTCTCCGCGAATTTTATCCCCTTAGCCCCTGTGAAGGCAATCACCGTGAGTTTCTTTTTTTTTGCCGCGTCAACGGCCTTCAATACATTTTTTGAGCCGCCGCTTGTGCTTATCGCAATAACAACATCCCCTGTGTCGGCGATGCTCTTTACCTGACGGGCGAATATGTCGGAAAAGTCGTAGTCATTGGCAATTGAGGTCAGCACGGCCATATCTGTGTTGAGGGCAATGGCGGGAAGGCCGGGGCGCTCACGCTTGAATCTGTTTATGAATTCGGCGGCGATATGAGAGGCGTCGCTTGAGGAGCCACCGTTGCCAAACAGCAGGAGTTTCCTGCCCTTACTGAAGGCGTCGGCGATAGTCCTGGCTGCCTCGGCTACCTTTTCGGAGTTTTCGTTAAAAAACCTCTCCTTTACGGCAATACTCTCTCTTACTATTTTTAAGATTGTCTCATTCATATTGTTTATCACCCCCTATTTCTCCCCTTGCGTTATTGGGGTCTCAAACGGCTGGTGTCCTCTTCGTACGGGCTTAACTCCCCCTGCGGTTTTTGCGGTGGGGCTTCCTTCTTTTCGGCACCACTGGTCTCCTTAAGCGTGGGCGGCCCTTTATGTCCGCATGATATTAATACAAACGACAACAGCGCCGCGATGGCAATTATGATTATTTTTTTCATCCCTTTTTCATTCCTCTATCATTCCTCTGTCCAGTTCTTATCAACTTTCTCACGAATCCTTATTAACTGCTCTTCAACCTCTCCAGTCCCGCCGTATGATTTCCTGCCCTTCACCGATGCCTCAACGGTCAGGCGTGAGTATATATCATTATCAATCAAATCTGAGAATGTCTTAAATTCTTCAATCGTCAATTCATGGAGATCCATAGACTTATCAACACAATATTTGACGATGTTGCCAGTGACTTCATGCGCCTCTCTGAACGGCATTTTTTTTGTTACCAGATATTCGGCCAAATCGGTTGCCAGAGAAAACCCCTCGGCGGCGGTTTTTCGCATACGTTCTTTGTTGAATTTAATGTGTTTAAACATTTCGTTTATAACAATTAGGACGTTTTTTACTGTTTTAATAACGTCAAAAAGCGGCTCTTTGTCTTCCTGCATATCCCTGTTGTAAGCCAGCGGAAGGGCCTTCATCGTCGTAAGTATGGAAACCAATGCGCCATAAACCCTGCCGGTCTTACCCCTGATGAGTTCGGCAACATCGGGGTTTTTCTTTTGCGGCATAATGGATGAGCCTGTTGTATAGGCATCAGATATTTCGATAAAAGAGAATTCCTTCGTACTCCACAAAACCAATTCCTCGGCCATTCTGCTCATGTGCATCATCAGAATCGAAGAATTGGATATGAATTCGATAACAAAGTCCCTGTCTGAAACGGCATCAATGCTGTTGTCTGAGATGCGCTTAAACTTGAGCTGCTTTGCCACGCTCTCCCTATTTATATTTAATGTAGTTCCGGCAAGGGCACATGCCCCAAGTGGAAGCGTGTCTATTCTTTTGTAGGCGTCTTTGTATCTCTCCTTGTCTCTTTCAAACATCTCCACATATGCAAGGAGATGATGGGCAAGCGTAACTGGCTGTGCCCTTTGCATATGTGTATAGCCGGGCATTATCGTATTTATGTTGGCTTGTGAAATCCCTATTAAGGTTTTTTGAAATATTTTTATTAGTTTTATAACATCATCTGTTGCGTCTCTGAGATAGAGTCTTATGTCGAGAGCTACTTGGTCGTTTCTTGATCGCGCAGTGTGGAGTTTTTTCCCAGTTTCAGGACAGAAATTAATAAGTTCGGCCTCTATATGCATGTGGATGTCTTCAACGGCATTGTCGAACTTGAATTCATCCCACGTGAGCTCAACTCCGATTGCGCCAAGGTTGGTAATTATTTCGTCTGCCTCTTCTTTTGCTATAATACCCTGTTCTGAAAGCATCATTGCGTGTGCTATAGATCCCCTGATGTCCTCATCCCACAACCGTTTATCGAACGAAATGGACTCAGTAAAGTCCTGGACGCTCTTTGCCGTTTCTTCTGTGAATCTGCCAGACCATAGTTTGCTCATACTGTTAAGGATAAAATTTTGCCCGCCAATTGGTCAACATGAATTTAACAAAGTGTCATAGCAAAGACGAAATGTCCTGAGTCAGGCCAAAAATTTAGTCAGGAGGTTTAACAATTGTTCTGGTTTGAACGGCTTTATGATCCAGCCGGTGGCCCCTGCCAGCTTCCCCTCGTGCCTTCTGGAGACATGAGCCTCTGTGGTCAGCATAATTATTGGGATAAAGCGGTACGCGTGTATTTGCCGTGCCTGTATAACAAACTCAAGGCCGTTCATGTTCGGCATGTTGATGTCAACGAACATCATATCAACCTTTTTGTCCTTTGACTTGACTAATTCGTCTAATTTAGCAAGGGCATCGCCGCCGTCAACCGCCTCCAGTACCTCGTAACCGGCATTGGCCAGCGTCAGGCCGACAAGCTGTCTTACACTGGCTGAATCGTCAACTATTAGAATAAGTCTCTTCATTTCTGTCAGTATATTATACACTAAGGCGATTTAAAAAAGCTGAACTATTTTTTTGTGTTAATATTCTGCGTGTCTGATTGTGTGCATGGGGGCGGTCTGCGCCGCTACAGCGAAAGCATTCTATTGAGGGCCTTCCATGCCAACTCCCGTGTTTTACTGCTTACTTTCACTACGTGTTTCATTTCTTTCAGGGAGGCATAGACGGATTCGAGGGTGGTTTTTTTCATATTTGGGCACACCATGTCTGTTCTAAGGGGATAAAACACCTTGTCAGGGTTTTCTTTTCTCAGCCTGTAAAGCAGTCCCATCTCCGTCCCTACGATAAATTCCACCGAAGACGACTTCGCCACGAATTTCAGCATCCCCGACGTGCTTGCCACGTTGTCCGCCATTTCCAGTATGTTGAGCCTACACTCGGGGTGAGCCATAAGGATGGCGTTGGGATGGGCCTTTCTGGCCTTTTCGACGTCCGACGGCCTTATCCTGTCGTGCACATGGCAGTAGCCGTCCCATGATATTATCTCTTTTTTCGTGTTCTTTGCCGCCCATGCGGACAAATTCTTATCCGGTACACAGATTACCCGCTCATCAGGGAGGGATTCAATGACCTCCACGACGTTTGCCGATGTGCAGCATATATCACTTTCCGCCTTCACCTCGGCGGTTGTGTTGACGTAGGCCACAACAGGCACGCCGGGATAGTCCCTTTTAATATCTGCAAGCGTATATTTAACCGGATATACATACCGCGGTGGCTCCTTGTATCCGGGGAACGCCTCATACAGCTCTCTCTCCATGCCGACACTAATCATATCCGCCATCGGGCAGAAGGCATCATAGGCCGTCAGCAGCACCACCTTGTCAGGCGACAGTATTGAGGCGCTTTCGGCCATAAAGTTAACGCCGCAAAACACAATTACATCACAGTCTGTTGACGCGGCCTTTCTTGACAACTCAAGGGAATCACCCGTCATGTCGGCAATCTCCTGTACCTCGTCCCGCTGGTAGTTATGGGCAATAATCAGCGCGTTTCTCTGCTCTTTAAGTCTTTGTATCTTTTCCTTCAGATTTTCAGGGGATTCGCTCATGGCCTGCTAAAACCTTCCCGACAACGGCTTATTAACATACTGGGGTGTGTTCGTATAGAGCACAGTGCCGTCTGGCATGGCCACCCTGAATATGTGTGAGTCGAGGCTCTGGCTGGCACCCTGGCTATATGAACGGGGGCAATATGGCTGATAGTTGCCGCCATTGTAAGTGCTCAGCACCTTAGCCACATATTCCTGAGTCTCCGCATAGGGGGGGATTGTCCCGTAGCGGTCAACGGCATTCGGGCCGGCGTTGTAACCGGCGAGGGCTAAGGATACGTTACCGTTAAATTTAGCCAACAAGTATTTCAAATATCTGGCACCGCCGTCTATATTCTGAGTAGGGTCATAGGGGTTGTTGACAGACAGCAGACTTGCCGTGCCCGGCATCAATTGCATCAGCCCCATAGCGCCCTTGGGAGACAGGGCGTCGCTATTCCAGTTTGACTCGGCCTTTATTACCGCCTTCAGGAGGCTTGGGTCAATGTTGTGTTGCGCCGCCTTGAGGTGTACGATTTCCTCGTAGTCCTTAAGGTTTGCGGCCTGTTGTTTTACGTCGTTACTGCCGGTAGGCGCTGGCACTGCCGACTGGACAGCTTGCTTTGGTTTGTCGGCGCTTGTGGGCGCGGCGGCCAGTTTATCCAAACTGCCGGTTACCACCACCTTTGCTGGTGGCTTAGTGTCGGAGTGCTCCGTTTGTTTCGGGGGGGACTTGAATAACCTCACATATTTAGGACTTTTAGCCACATCAGTGTAATAGACAACCCCATTGGCGTCGATAAACTTGTATATATCGGCGTCGGCCGCGGCACACAATGCCATGCACCCCGCAGCCGACAGGACAGCTATAATCACCCTCTTAAATATTCTAAGCATATCCTGCGGCACAATTTCTGCCGTCAATTAAGTCCGCCGCCCAAAAGGCCTGCACACGGCGCAACTCCACCCCCTTTAACTTTCCATGTTAACCGGCAACCCATTAACCGGTTGTATGTCATAATGCCGTGACGCGCTAACCCGGCCTACAGCGTAAACCGACCGGACAGCACCACCTACACCATAGGTATTCCATCGGCAAAAACAAGCATAATGTTTAGGCAGTAACTGCCGTATTTCTTATGCCTTTTTAATAAAAAAAGATATAACGTTTCCGTTTTCTTTCGTTTCAAGGAGTTCATGGCCTAATCTGCTCAAAAGGGCCGGAATATCCGACTTTGAACCGGCATCGGTTGATTGAACCTCAAGTACCTTCCCTGACGCCAGGGCATCAATGGCCTTTTTTGTCTTTAATACCGGCATGGGGCAATTCAACCCCTTAGTGTCAAGAATCTCATCGGGCTTTATATCTGCCATTACAACCTCCGTAACACGCGTTATATGTATTGGCCAATGGCCATTTTCTTACAGCCGCCGAAACTGCGGCTCATCTAACCAGTGGTATTTTACTTCAATATCATAAAATTGTCAACATCCCCCAAAAATGACGTTGCAACGGTGAATTTAGTTATGGTATTATGTATCGTTGTTATATGTATAGCTATTATAATAGGGATATGGAGGCGCTGAGAGATGGGTATACTGAGGACGCTGACCGCGGCGGAGACCTACATTATTGCCGGTGTTTTGTTAGGATTGGCAGGGATATTAACCGCGTACTGGCTGCACAGCTCAAAGAAAAATAAGGAAAAAGGGATAATTATGTCTAAGATTGAAAATGCTGAAAAGGTTCGGGAGATTAATCCGAATGAGGCTTTGGATATATATGAAGAGATATTAGACACCCTGTCCGCAGACAAATATCCCCGATTGTACGCCCGAATACATCATGGAGAAGGGTTATGTTATTACTCCTTATCTTTAGTAAAAGATAAAGAAGATAATCTGAAACTCTCAATAATCTCCTTTGAGAAAGCGCTGAAAATCAGAACGATTGAGGAATATCCTGTGGAATACGCGGCAACTCAAAACAACCTGGGAAATACCTATGCTATCCTCGCGCAAATACGCGATAAAGAGATGAATTTAACCCTTGCTATTAAGGCATACCTTGAGGCTCTCATCATCAGAACGGCTGACAAATTTCCCGCTGAGCACGCCACAACTCAGAACAGCCTCGGAAACGCCTATCAGAGCCTGTCAGAGGTGCGCGACAGAGAGGATAAATTGAGCCTTGCCATTGCGGCATACGAGGATGCCCTTGTAATCAGAACTGAGGAAGAATTTCCAGCCGACTACGCGACGACTCAAAATAATCTTGGAAACGCATACACCGGCCTATCGCAGGTATGCGATAAAGAGGCGAACTTAGACCTTGCAATTGAGGCATACGGGGAGGCACTGAAGGTAAGAACTGTTGAGAAATATCCCATAGATTACGCCAGGACTCAAAACAGCCTTGGCGTCGCATACAGGAAACTGTCGCAGATTCGGGATAAGGAGTACAATTTAACCCGTGCTATTGAGGCATATGGGGAGGCGCTGAAAATCAGAACCGCCGACAAACTCCCTATTGACTACGCGGCGACACAAAATAATCTCGGCGCCGCATACAGAAACCTGTCAAAGGTAAGGGACAAAGAAGAAATGTTAACCCGTGCAATTGAGGCATATGAAGAGGCACTGAAAATCTGGACAGCCGACAAATTCCCTGCCGATTACGCGCGAACCCAAAGCAACCTCCTGATTGCTCAGAAAAACCTGGATATACCTTAATACCTCCGGCGCGCCCCCGTGCTGTGAGGCTGCGCCGGAGATTCCGCTGTGTAGCTATCTGATATAGGCCTCTGTGACGTATCTTCTCATCATCCTGTGGGTGTTGAAGTAGTAGGCGTTTTTGCCTATCGTGTTTTTCATGATGAATATCCACTTCTTCTTGTCGTTGTAGTAGGTCGGGATGATGACATTCTCAAGCTTGTCGTAGAGGTCGTCGGCATCAATTTTATTCATACTCTCGTCGGGTTCAATCTCTGTCGGGGCAGGACCGATTGACCACCCGGTGTAGCCTTCAATATGCCCTTCTATCCACCAGCCGTCAAGGACGCTGAAATTGGGAACGCCGTTATGGGTGGATTTCATTCCACTTGTGCCGGAGGCCTCCAGTGGCCTAAGCGGGTTGTTCAACCACACATCCACCCCTGTTGAGAGCATAAGGCCGATGTCCATTTTATAGTTTTTGATGAAGGCGAGCTTCAGTTTCCCCTTCAACTCTTTGGCATAGCTAAAGATATTTTGGATGAGTTTCTTGCCCCCCTCGTCCTTAGGGTGCGCCTTGCCGGCAAAGACAAACTGTACTCTGCCTCCGGCGACTTTTACGAGGCGGTCAATGTCTGAGAATAACAGGTTTGCGCGCTTGTAGGTCGCGAATCTTCTGGCAAAACCTATTGTGAGCGTGTTGACGTCCATGTCCGCGTTACAGTTGTTGTTCACGTAGTTTATTAAATCTCTCTTGGCGTCCTGGTGGGCATTCCAGATTGCCTCGTCTGGAACAGTCTCCACACGCACAAATATTTCCGGTTCATTTGCCCAGCCGGGGATGTATTTGTCATACAGGCGCTTAAAATGCTCATTTGTCCATGTGTAGGAGTGCACGCCGTTAGTAATGGCGTTTATTCTGTAACCGGGGAACATGTTTTGAGAGACCTCGCCGTGTTTTTTGGCCACGCCATTAACGTAGTTGCTGAGATTCAGGGCAAGTAGTGTCATGTTGAGATTCTCATCGCCGGCAAGCCAACGAATCACCTTCTCAGGGAAGTAGTCGCCCAACACCCTGTGGTATATGTCATAGGTGAACTTGTCATGCCCGGC
Organism: Candidatus Magnetominusculus dajiuhuensis; assembly: GCF_046044395.1. Taxonomy (NCBI): domain Bacteria; kingdom Pseudomonadati; phylum Nitrospirota; class Nitrospiria; order Nitrospirales; family Nitrospiraceae; genus Candidatus Magnetominusculus; species Candidatus Magnetominusculus dajiuhuensis. The sequence continues at coordinate 41,380 of NZ_JBJUSG010000005.1, forward strand.
CTCAACGGGGGTATGCGTGGTGAAAACACATATCTCTTTTACAGAGTCGAAGTCCCATATAAGGGATTCGTCCCATACGGACTCAATGTCTTTCTTGCGTTCATGCAACAGCTCAAGCGTCAGAAACGACGCGTGACCCTCGTTCATGTGATATTTTTTGACCGTAAAGCCGAGTTCCTTAAGCATTCTAACGCCGGCTATCCCTAAGATTGCCTCCTGCTTGATCCTGTATGAGGTGTCTCCACCATATAAGTGGTGCGTCAGCTCCCTGTCTTCAGGGCTGTTTTCAGGCAGGTCAGTGTCCAGGAAGAATACGGGCAGCGATCCACCCCTTAAACTTTCCACGATATACGTCCACGCCGCAACATAAATCGTGCGGCCCTCCAGTTTGATAGTGACCTTAGCCGGAGCAAGCGTCATGTATCTCGCGGGGTCCCATACGACATCCCTTGACAACTGGTATCCGGTCTCATCGAAATCCTGTGTGAAATAACCCTTCCTGTGCATAAGGGTGACAGCGATAAACGGCAGACTCAAATCGGCGGCAGACTTAATCGTATCACCCGCTAAAATCCCAAGGCCCCCGCTATACGTCGGTATATCGTCCTTCAGGCCTATCTCCATAGAAAAATACGCAATCTTTGGTTCGTCCAGATACTTACTCAAAAATGACATTGCTCCTCCTCAGGAAATATTTTATTCTATGTAATCAGCATTAAACATTCATAACTCATCGTGAACTGCAATCATACTAAAAAATTTCAAAAAAAAACAAGTACCCGTCAAGTCCTAAAAAAGGATTAAGGATTAACGACGAAGGGGAGGTAACCTCCCCTTCACCCCGTATTTTTGCCAAGCTTTATCTATTAAGTTTGGGCTGCCGCCGTTGGCGGCATGAGTGCTCCAGCATAAGACTATCGTTTCCCCTGCATATTTAGAAAACAAACTGTTATTATATCTAACATGGCAGAAAATACAAAGGTACTCGTCAGGGGTGTAAATTGGATAGGGGACGCCGTGATGTCCGCCCCTGCGCTTTGGGCAGTCAAAGGGGCGTATCCAGATGCGGACATAACGCTGCTTGCCAATCCCACGGTTGCCTCGCTTTTTGAAAAAGACCCGCATATTGGGGCGATAATAAAATACGAGGATGTGTACAGGACACTATCTGGCAGGTTGCGGCTCTCACGCAGACTGAAAATGGAGAATTTCTCCACGGCCATTCTGCTTCAAAACGCCTTTGACGCGGCTTTTATAGCGTGGCTTGCCCGGATTGGGCATCGTGTCGGCTACAACAGAGACTCCAGAGGAATCCTGTTGACAAAGGCAGTTGATGTAACCCGTGAGACCCTTCAGCTTCACCACTGCCACTACTACCTGAACATGCTCATATCTGTCGGCCTCAACGCCCCATACCGGCTGCCGTGGATTTATCTTGCCGGGCAAGAGAGGCAGTCAGCCCTTGAGGCGCTGTCGCATCTCAGGCGCCCCGTCATAGGTATAAACCCCGGCGCGGCCTTCGGCTCGGCAAAGCGCTGGCCACCGGAGCGGTTTGCCATGTTAATCGGGAGGATTATTAAGGAAAAAGGCGGCAGCGCCGTTTTGTTTGGCTCAGAAAAGCTTATAGACCCGGACATCTTAGCGCCGACAGCCGCAGGGACATTTTTAGATCTCACCGGTAAGACTGGCGTCAGGCAGTTGTGTGCCACCATTGCCAACTGCGATCTATTGATAACAAACGACTCCGGGCCTATGCACATAGCCTACGCGGTTGGAACGCCTGTGCTTGCCATATTTGGCTCTACCTCGCCGGAGCTGACCGGCCCGCCAGAGATTCCGGCACACCCGGAGTTTTCATACAGGCATCGGGTTATTAGGAAACCCGTCAGGTGTGCCCCATGTTTTAAACGTACGTGTGAACATTTAACCTGCATGAACGCAATATCCGCCGCAGATGTGTTCGACGAAATAGACGCCCTATGGGCGCGGAGGAAGGCAGTGTTTTTTGACAGGGACGGCACACTTTGTGAGGACGCGGACTATCTGAACAGTTTTGACGCCTTTCGCCCGTACGATGGCCTTGAGAGGATTAAGGTACTGAAGGACAAGGGTTACATGTTAATCGGAATATCAAACCAATCTGGTATAGGCAGGGGGATAGTCAATGAGGAATTTGTAAAGGCCCTCCATCAGGTGTTCATTGACAAATATGGATTTGACGATTTCTACTACTGCAAGCACGTCCCGGCAGACAACTGCGCGTGCAGGAAACCTTCGCCGGGGATGCTCCTGAGGGCAAGGGCAGACCACGGCATTGACTTAAAAAATTCAATATTTGTGGGCGATAAAAACGCTGACATGGAGACGGCTTTGGCCGTGGGGGCAAGGCCAATCTTTTTCAGGACGAAAAAACACACACTTTCAATCACGGGGATAAGACAAATCAGCACCTTAGAAGAACTACAAGCAATAGTCTAAGTATAATCCTAAGTATAATACTTAGGATTATACTTAGGATTATACTTAGTATAACTATCACACAGGAGGTCAAAGTTCTATGTCTGAAATAAAGACAGCGTCTGAAATAAAGTTAACGTCTGAAATAAAGATAACCATTGGGGGAATGAGCTGTGGACATTGTATAGGGAGGGTAAAAAAGGCGATAGACGCCCTCACAGGGGTGGAGGGGTCAACCGTGGAGGTTGGCAGTGCTGTTGTGAGGATAAATAACGCTAAGACAACTCAAAAGGCCGTCGAAGAGGCAGTTAAAGGTGCAGGATATGAGGTGAAGACACCGGAACACTGAAGCCGCCAACGAGCGGCAGCCCAAACGCGATAGACAGAGCGTGGAGAGATTTACGGGGTGAAGGGGGGGTTACCCCCCCTTCGTCGTTAATCCTTTATTCTTACTGATACTTCTTACTAATGCTGCAAGCTCTTCACAGCCTCATCCATAGTGTTATAAATCTTTAAAATAGTATCCAGTCCGGACATCTTCAGCACCTTAAACACCGCTTCTGAGGGTTCTGCAAAGGCAAGTTTGCCGCTGGTCTTTTTCATCTCTTTGGCGGCTGTGAGAAAAACCCTCAACCCGGCGCTGCTCACATACTCAAGCCCCTTTAGTGACACGACAATCTTGTCGGGGTTCTGGCTTAAAATATCCCTCATCTTTTCGTCGAGCGCGGAGGCGTTTGACGCATCCAAACGGCCATTTGAATGAATCACATACAGCCCATCAATATTATCTATTTTTACGTCCATACCATACTACCCCCTGTACTTATATACTTTAACTATTTGCTATAATACCACATAGCTGCGGCAAATACAAACTCAATGGCTGCACATAATGCGGGAGGTGTGGTACTAAATGGACAAAAATAAATTCAGCTATCTGATGAGACGCCTGTACGGGGAGATAAAATCAGGAGATGTGGATGAGGCATATGAGACGTTTATGCTTATTCTGGAGTTGGTTTTCATAGACAAGAACAGTGTCCCAAGGTTTTTTCAGGAATTACTGGATAAGGACACGCTGTGTATGTTTGACGACATATCTTTGGTCAAATACAATCATAAAGACACAATATGCAAAGAGGGAGACCGTGACTCACAGATGTTTATAATAGTAAGCGGCACGGTGCGCATATCTAAAAAGCCTGCAAAATCAAAAGGTCCGTTAGTCCCTCTGCCGCCTGTTTTGATAAATCACCTGATAACCACACTTCTAACCGGGGGCGCAAAGACGCTGTCTAATCTTTCGATTGGCGATTTCTTTGGAGAGGCGGCCTTATTCTCATCAAAGCCTATGTCGGTCAGCGCTATTGCTGAGACCGATGTGGAACTGTTGGTGGTAAACGGCAAGTCACTTCAAAAGGCAATGACCGTCAAACCAAATCTACGCTCATTGCTCAGGGAGTATTACGTTTCAAGGCTTGATTCCATGGTGGAATTCCTCAACAGTGAACAAGGCAAGCTTCAGTCATGCGCGTTTGGCGCACTGATAGGGACGGTAATGCCCGACAGGAGCAACAACTACACGGACACCTCAATGATGATAGGGGCTGAATCGGAGGAGGGGGAGGCGGCTTTTTCACTTAGTCCGAAATCACTATTAGAGACCGGCCTTAAGAAAGTTATCAACCTCTACGCGGCAAATCGAAAGGCAGAGGCGGCGCTGTTATACCTTAGTATGTCCCGCGTTTTTATTAAGGAAATTGTTGTCGTTGCCGCTCATGAGGTTGTCCTCAGGGCAATGAACAATGACATGGTCAAAAATATTAAGCCGCTTTATAATGTGCTGGATAAATTTCAGCGCTTAGTGCCGTTGCCAGCCGCCGAGCCGCCCACTGAGGCGCACGATATACCAGATAGTTGCATGAATTTCCTCGCTTTATTTAACGATCTACTCAGAAGGAATCTTGACAAGGCAGTGCAGAAGCAATTTAAACAGGGGCAGACGATTGTGGCATATGGGGAAAACTCTGACGCCATATATGTAGTGAAAACCGGCTCTGTCAAGGTGTATCCGCATGGCATATCGCCTGAGTCGGGCGCTCATAGTGGCATTACCACAATCGGCAGTGGAGGAGTGTTTGGCGATTTTGATTTTTTCAATAAAAAACCGCGCACTGCCACAGTCATAGCCGACGACAACACATCGCTTTACGAAATAAACAGGGCGCTTGCCGGTAAAATTGTGAAAGAATATCCCGAAGTCCTCGAATTCTTTAAAAAGACATATCAGGCCGAAATCAATAACCTGATCAGAGAGGCCGACGCCATTAAGGCATACTATGAAAACGACCTGATTCCTTAGGGAAGAAAAACATGCGTATTAATTTACAGCGCGAATATAATATAATAAGAGTCTATGCGGGTAACTCCGATCGGAGGCAGAATGAAGTATATTGGGCTTGACGCTGGCTCTGTCAGTGTTAAGATTGTCGTTATGGACGAAGACGGCAACGTCATTGACAGCGTGTATGAAAGACACAAGGGCCATTCCATAGTTGTCGCGTATAAGAACCTCGCCTCAATGAATTTGGATGGGTTGCCTGTTGCCGTGACCGGCACAGCCGGAAAGACGATTGCCGCAATATTGGGCGTAAGACATACAAACGAGCTGGCGGCGCAGTCTTATGCCGCCAAGAGGCTCTTCCCATCTACCAACACGATAATCGAAATGGGCGGTGAGGATTCGAAGTTCATTATCCTTGATGAAAGTGGCATAAGGGATTTTTCGATGAACTCTGTCTGTGCCGCCGGTACGGGTTCTTTTTTAGACCAGCAGGCCGAGAGGCTGAGGCTCTCGATAGAGGAGTTTGGCGAGATGGCGGTGAAGACACTGCACCCGCCGCGCATCGCCGGCAGGTGCAGCGTGTTTGCAAAGAGCGATATGATACACCTGCAGCAGATAGCCACGCCGGTAGAGGACATCGTGGCGGGGCTGTGTTTTGCCGTTGCGAGGAATTTTAAAGGCACAATTGTCAAGGGCAGGACCGTCGTGCCGGATGTGATGTTTCAGGGGGGAGTGGCCCTCAACAAGGGTATGGTAAGGGCATTCAGAGAGGTGTTTCAGCTTTCTTCTATCATAGTCCCTGAAAAATGCGAGTTTATGGTTGCCATTGGCGCTGTCTTAAAGGACATGAAAAGTGGTGAGCCGCAGAGACTTGATATTGCCCTCATTGATAAATATATCAGGTCGGCCAAATATGCCGAGGCAGGCCGCCCGCCGTTGATAACAGAAGGCGATGGCTTTATGGAAAGGCATGTAAGAACGGGTCATACAGTCAAATCCATAGAGCCGCTCACCGCCGGGGTTTCGTGTTTTTCTGAGGAGAACATGAGGGTTACGGCATACATGGGCGTGGATATCGGCTCAATAAGCACGAACCTTGCGGTCATAGACAAAGAAGGCAATCTGCTGGCGCGGCGATATTTGATGACTGCCGGAAGGCCAATAGAGGCGGTAATGCAGGGCCTTTCCGAGATAGAAAAGGAGATTGGAGGGCGTGTTGAAATTGCTGGGGTAGGCACCACCGGCTCAGGCAGATATATGATAGCGGATTTCATTGGTGCTGACATTGTGAAAAACGAAATCACAGCCCAGGCCACCGCGGCAATTTACATTGACGATAGCGTAGATACGATTTTCGAGATAGGCGGGCAGGACTCCAAGTACATTTCCATTGAAGACGGCGTCATCACGGACTTTGAGATGAACAAGGCGTGTGCCGCCGGTACGGGTTCTTTTTTAGAAGAGCAGGCGGAGAAACTCAATATATCCATAAAGGAGGAGTTTGCCAGCGAGTCGTTCTCCTCATGCCAGCCGTGCAATCTCGGTGAGCGATGTACGGTGTTTATGGAAAACTCACTGATGGCCAATATCCAGCGCGGGGCACAGAGGAATGATTTGCTTGCCGGCCTGTCGTACTCAATTGTGGAAAACTATATAAACAGGGTAGTTGCGGGCAAAAAGATTGGTAATAAGATTTTTTTTCAGGGCGGCACGGCACATAACAAGGCCGTCGTTGCGGCATTTGAGAAGTTCACCGGCCAGACGATAACCGTCCCCCCGAATCACGACGTTACGGGGGCAATCGGAATGGCCATGATTGCCAGAGATGTTAAGTCCGGCGGTACGCCATCGGCGTTTAAGGGATTTTCGATAACGCAACGGCCTTATTCGGTCTCCTCGTTCGAGTGTAAGAGCTGCTCCAACGTGTGCGAGATTAACCGCGTTACGATAGAGGGCGAAAAGAGAAAGCTCTTTTACGGCGGCAGGTGCGAGAAATATGACATAAAAGAGAAGTCAGACCTTGAGGACTTCTTCGCCTTCAGAGAGGAACTCCTCTGGAAGGGCTATGAGCCGCCACCTGTTCAGTCGTCAAACGGCAAGGGCAAACCAGTCATTGGCATCCCGTATATCTTCCTGTTTCACGAATTCCTGCCCTTTTGGACTACGCTTCTTGGCAAGCTGGGCTTTGGGGTGGTGGTATCGCCAAAGACGAACCGGCAGGTGGTAAACCTTGGTGTTGAAACGGTGCTGTCTGAGTCATGTTTCCCTGTGAAGGTTGCCCACGGGCATGTCAAATGGCTGCTTGAACAGGGCATTGACCATATATTTCTGCCGTCTTTTATCAATATAAGCGCCCCCGGGGAGGACTTCTCTAAAGGCTCACCGTGTCCATATACCCAGACCATGCCGTATCTGTCACGGGCGGCCTTTAAAAATATGCACCTGTATAAGCCTGTAATAGACTTCGCGCGCGGCGATAGATTTCTTATCAAACAGTTGAAGAAGTCCTTCAGGAGCTTTTCTCTGCCCACAAAGACAATAGTAAAGGCGATAAAAGACGCGAAAAACGCGCAGGAAGAGTTCTATATAGAGATGCAGGAACGCGGTAGCCAGGTACTCCTTGGGCTTGCCGAAAAGACGATTGTTATCATAGGCAGGCCATACAATTCATTTGACAGCGGCGTAAACCTCCAGATACCGAAAAAACTGGCCTCATTGAATGTCCTGTCCATCCCGATGGACATGCTGCCCCTTACAAAGGTTGACATAAGCGACCGCTGGCAGGAGATGTATTGGCGAAGCGGGCAACGCATTATAAAGGCGGCGAGGTTTATCAAGGACAACCCGTATCTGTATCCTATATACATAGGGAATTTTAACTGCGGGCCGGATTCCTTTATATTAAAATATTTTAAGGACGAACTTGGCGATAAGCCGTTTTTACATCTTGAAATAGATGAACACAGCGCCGACGCCGGTGCCATTACGCGCTGCGAGGCATTTTTAGACAGCATAGAGCACAGAAAGACAAGGCCGTCGAAACCGCCGGAGATGCTTGTAAGGCCGATTATGCGGCCATCGAAGGACAACATAATCTATATACCGCGCATGTCCGACCATGCCTTTGCCATTGCGGGGGCGTTTGAGTATTCGGGGATAGCCTCTGAGGTATTGCCACCGAGCGACGCCGAATCCATAGCCCTGGGACGAAAACACGTCTCAGGCAAGGAGTGCTACCCCTGCGCCGTCACAACCGGAGACATGCTCAGGAAGGTATTCTCTGAGGGGTTTGACGCCACACACTCGGCATTTTTCATGCCATCGGGCACCGGTCCCTGCCGATTCGGGCAGTATAACGTATTTCAGCGACTGCTCTTAGATAATATCGGCCTGAAAGATGTCCAGTTGTTCTCACCGGTGCAGGATTCGACTTTTTACGAGGACTTGGGGATAGCGGGCAGGGATTTTATAACCCGCACATGGAAGGGAATCGTCGCCATTGAGCTGCTCACGAAGTGTCTGCACGAAACGCGTCCCTATGAAACTGAAAAAGGACGCACTCAGGCAGTCTATGACAAGTTCCTGATGCAGATATATGACTCCGTAAGGGCCGATAAACGTAAGCTGACAAACGTTTTAAAAGACGTGCGGGAGGAGTTTGGGGCTATCGCCGTTGACCGGACGCTCAGCAGGCCGACAATAGGCGTGGTGGGGGAGATATTTGTCAGGTCAAATAAGTTTTCCAATGAAAATCTTGTTGAGAGGATAGAGGCCCTTGGTGGAGAGGTCTGGCTCGCGCCTGTTGAGGAGTGGATATATTATGTGAATTATTTTGGACTGAAACATGCCTTGATAAAAAGGGATTATTCTGCTACTATAGATATCATCATAAAAAGGTTGTATAAAAAGAACATAGAGAGGCAGTATCACAAGTATTTTAAGGGTTTTTTAAAGACGCTGCACGAGCCGGACACGCGCCAGATAATCAGGAAGGCGCGTCCATACGTGGATGAGTCATTTGAGGGTGAGACGATACTAAGCATAGGAAAGTCGGTTGATTTGGCAGAGCGCGGCGTAGGAGGCATAGTGAACACGATGCCCTTTGGCTGTATGCCGGGAACGATAGTGTCCGCGCTGATGAGGGCGTTAAGCAGGGACTACGCCATCCCCTCTATCAGCATCCCCTATGATGGAACGGAGTCTAACACATCAGTGATGCAGCTTGAGACTTTTATGGAACAAATAAAAAATAATCATAACGGGAGGCGGCATAGTGGGTAACGTAAAAAAATGGAGAAAGAAGAAGATGTCCAAGCACAAGCACAAAAAGCTACGCAGGAAGATGAAGTTTCAGCGCAGGAGAAAATAGCCGCGTGTTTTAATTATCGTTAGATGCAAGAGGGCACAGAAGGGCTTGTTACCTGTGCCAATTGCAAGAGGAATGAATGGCAACAGAATGCCATAGCCTTTGTCTGCCATTCCCGTGAAAACGGGAATCCAGAGTGTTGTCAGAGCGTTGTATGTGCATGGAGTTGCAGTATTTTGCAATTGGCTCACTATATAACCTGTCTTGATGGGTATATCTTAGATCCGATGGCCTTTATGTTGGGGGAGCTACACTTTAACTGGATCAAAAGCCGGTGCCGGGCGGGTGGTGTGCAAGCGTGAAGCTATATCCAAAAACTACTATTATTTTGTTGTCCACGGCATTATTGCCTATTATTGTAATAAGCGTTGCCGCTTATTACATCGCCGCGGTAGTATTAAAACAACATATCGTTGACAGTCTTGAATCCACTGCAATAGTTCAGAAAAATAGAATCGAAAACAACCTGCAGAGAAATGTCGAGAGAATGGACCTCATTACGAGCAGACCTCCGATGCGTGCAGCGCTTGAGAATTATTTAAGAACCGGAGATAAAGAACAACGGGAAATAGTCACCACTGTTCTATCCAATGCAAAGGCAGTCGTAAAAGACATACAAAACATACACATATTGAATTTAGAAGGAAAGGTGGCCGTCTCAACGAATGATTCATTACTTAGTGTGGACTTTTCCAAAGAAGATTTTTTTATCAGGGGAAAGAGCGGTTACTCGATGGATGTTTTTTCCCTTAATAAAGATAAAGTTGTCAATTACCTATCGTGTCCCTTAGTGCACGAAGAGAGACTATTAGGGATATTGGTTGTGGAAACCAGATTTGACCCGATTATAAAAATCACAAATGATTATGCCGAATTGGAAAAGACAGGCGAAACTGCCCTTGCAAAGATTGATAAAAATGGGGACGCCCTTTTTATTGTCCCCCTGAGATTCGATAAAAATGCGGCGTTAAAAAGGACTGTCAGTATGAGTAACATAAATACTCCGATTGTTCAGTCATTGATGAAAGGAGATAAGATCATTGACGATGCAATCGACTACAGAGGGATGGAGGTGCTGTGTGTAACGAGGCATATCGGACAGACCAACTGGGGATTAGCAGTAAAAATAGACAGAGATGAAGCGTTTTCTCCGCTTTTAAAACTGCGCAATCTCTTCGTAGGAGTTGCTGCTATTACGGTTATACTCATACTGATAATCTCTTTTTACAGCGCCCGTTCGATCACCATGCCTATTATGAATCTTACAACCACTGCAAGGAGAATAAAGGAAGGTGACACATCTGCAAGGGCGGACGTTAGCTCGTGCGATGAAATAGGTTTCTTATCGGAGACGTTCAACGAAATGACTGCTAACCTGTTAGAATCCAGAAAAAAACTTGAACACGATATTGATGAACAATACAAGTTGTTTTTCGAGAATGCTGTGGAGACGATTTTGCTCATTGAAGCCGAAGGACAACATATTGGTGCAATAATTAAGGCAAATAAGTCGGCTTCGGAAATGTATGGTTATACGATTGAAGAGCTTCAGGAGATGTCCGTCTACGACATGAACCCTGCCGATAAAGCCGACCCCGTCAGAGAAAGCATAGATAGAGTTATCTCTGGAGAACAATTAAAAGGTGAGACGATAAACATAAGGAAAGATGGCAGTAGTTTCCCTGTCGAGTTTACGGCAGTCTTGCTGGAAATTAAAAACAAGAAATACATTATTGGATTTTCAAAAGATATTTCGGAGCGTAAAAATATGGAGGCAGCACAGATTACAGCCCGCAAAGAAGCCGAAAAAGCCAACAAGGCAAAGAGTGAGTTTATCGCCAACATAAGTCATGAGATACGGACTCCAATGAATGCAATCATCGGGTTATCCTCCCTCGCCCTGAAAACCGATTTAACGGCAAAGCAACGGGATTACATTAGTAAGTTGCTGCTGTCAGCAAAGTCATTGTTGGGGATAATAAATGATGTCCTTGATATTTCCAAGATAGAATCCAATAAACTCGAAATAGAGGCGATAGATTTCAATCTTGATGATATTTTAAACGATATCGCAGCCATTCACACGTTGAAGGCGGAAGAAAAGGGAATCGAACTCATCTATTCACTCAGTGACGATATACCAAAACAATTGACAGGCGATCCTTTACGGTTGGGACAGGTAATTACGAATTTGCTAAACAACGCTATCAAATTCACTGAAAAAGGAGAGATAATCCTGTCAGTAAGGGCGTTGCATGTGACTGAGACAGAGATCATCTTAGAGTTTTCGATAAGCGATACGGGCATAGGAATCAAGCCTGAACAATTAACGTCCTTATTCAGACCTTTTACCCAGTTAGACGCCTCTACTACAAGAATCTATGGCGGAACCGGACTTGGATTGACAATATGTAAAAATCTGGTAAAACAAATGCACGGTGACATAACCGTAACGAGTGAGTACGGTAAAGGAACCAAATTTACTTTTACCGTGCTATTGGGCTGCCAGAGGCCATGTGGGGCAGACCGTTACGCATTTCCCCCCGATTTTCATAAACTAAAGGCATTGGTTGTTGATGATAATGAAACATCGAGGACTATATTGAAGTCGATTTTAGAGTCCTTCTCCTTTAGCGTAACCACCGTAGATTCCGGAGAGTCGGCGGTCAATGAGATAAAACTGGTATCGGGCGCGCCGCAAGATTGCCAATACAGGTTGACTTTAATGGATTATAAAATGCCGGGGATGGACGGCATTGAGACTATAAAACGTATTCAGAACAACGCTGGCCTTATTAACGTCCCTACTATAATTATGGTTACTGCACATGACAGCGATGACCTAAGGCAATCGGCCAAAGAACTTGGGGTTGATGTGTGCCTTAGTAAACCCGTTCATCCCTCACTTTTATTTAACGCCATACTTGAAGTGTTTGGGCAATGTAAACCCTTATCTGCAAAAAAACTTGCGACGGAATTACATACGGTGGAAGACATCAAAGGTGCAAAGGTTTTAGTCGTTGAGGACCATCCGATAAACAGGCAGGTTGCCAGGGAATTACTCGAACTATCTGGAGTTAAGGTTGAATTTGCCAACAATGGCCGAGTTGCCGTATCAAAAATAGTGGAACAAGGAAATGTTTACGACGTTGTTTTAATGGACATACAGATGCCGGAGATGGACGGATTTCAGGCGACGACTGCGATTAGGAAAAAATACTCCCAAGATGAACTTCCTATTATAGCAATGACGGCACATGCGATGAAGGAAGAGATAGAGAAATGTTTTAATGCAGGGATGAATGACTATATATCAAAACCGATAGAGATAGAGGCATTTTACGATAAGCTCAGTAAGTTGCTAAAGACTAAACTTGACGTGCGCGAAACACCATCGGCTGACGAGGTATATTTCCCGCATGAATTTAAAGGTATTGACGTAAAGGCATTGTTGAGGAGGCTCAATTATAATACAAAACTACTTGAAAATATTATGATAGAATTTAGGAGCACCTCTGAAAGTATGAGAGATAAGATAGTGGAGGCAATCACCGCAAAGGAATACGACAAAGCAAAACACCTGCTTCACGGCTTTAAGGGAATGGCCGCTAACCTGTCAGCCATTGATATCTGTAACGAAATAATAACAATAGAAAATGCCTTGTCTGATGAAACTCCGGTAACTCTGGACAGATTCGGGGCAGAGCTAAGGCGCCTCTACAACTCGATAGACGTATGGGAGAATCTAAAGAAAAACAAGGCCGTCCAGATAGGCGGCGATGCACCTTTAGACGTAAATTTCTTAAAAGACATATATTTTAAGCTTAGTGCGCTTCTCAATGAAAACGCCTTGCATACGATATCGTATTATGAAAGTATAAAGGGCACTATAGAGAGTGTATCGGGGACAGAGATGGCCGGGGAGCTGCAGGAAAACATAACAAATCTAAACTATGCCGAGGCTCTTTCCGTGTTGAGACAAGTCTTCGGCAACTATAATTTTACTTGATCGAATAGGGGGGAATAACAGTGGGTTCGGATAAACAGAAGATTTTAATAGTTGACGATATGCCGATGAATATAAAAATATTGAATGAGCTGTTACAGGAGGATTATCTGACATATTATGCAACCGGAGGAAGGCAGGCCATAGAAATGACATCGGTAATTGTCCCTGACTTAATTCTATTGGACATTATTATGCCGGAGGTAAATGGATATGAAGTATGCCGGACAATCAGGGGCAATGAAAGCCTTGCAGGTATTCCCGTAATATTCATAACGGCCATGGATGACGATATAGATGAATCATATGGATTAAACATAGGCGCCGTGGATTATATAACCAAGCCCTTTAACCCGTCAATAGTGAAATTACGCGTGAGGAATCACCTTGAGTTAAAAAAGCAAAGGGACTCTCTGTCTAAATTGGCTGCAATGGACGGCTTAACTGGCATATCAAACAGGAGAACTTTCGACGATTCATATCGAAAGGAGTGGAGCAGGGCGGTGAGAATGAAATCTGCGTTGTCTATGATAATTATAGACATAGATTATTTCAAGCTTTACAATGACAACTATGGACATATACAGGGAGATATATGCCTCAAAAAGGTAGCAGAGACACTGCGAGAATGCCTGCAACGGCCGGCAGATTTGCTGGCGCGATACGGCGGGGAGGAGTTTGTCTGTCTGCTTCCCGAAACAGATAGCAACGGTATCGTACAAATAGGCAATCACATGAGAGGCTCTATAGAGACGTTGGAGATACCACACGAACGTTCACTTGTTTCCAATTACGTTACCATAAGCTTAGGTGGTTCCGAGGCAAGGCCTGACCCTGACATTTTACCTGAAATATTTTTAACCCACGTTGACAGCCTTCTCTACCGGTCAAAAAAAGAGGGGAGAAATCAATTGAAATACGATGTTTTTTCGGCAAATCACACTTAGTAACTATATTTTTTCGAGTCTGTCATTCCAGCCTACGAGCAGGAATGACAAAATTATTCATATGGTTGCAACTTAGTATAAGCTGGAGTACCGAAGCCGCCAACGGGCGGCAGCCTAAATCCAACAGATAAAACACATGCAAGAATACGAGGGGGATTATCCCCCTTCGTCTTTGATCCTTACTTAGGATGAGTTGTTTTTCATGTGTTTGATTATCTGGCCCTCTACCATGTAGATGACCATTTCGGCTATGTTTGTGGCATGGTCGCCGATTCGCTCTATGTATCTTGAGATGGAACTGATTTTTGAAGCTGGAATTATTGATGCCGCGTCCTTTGTCATCAGCTCAACTAATTCGTTCAGCAGCCTTTCGTTTAACTCATCAAGCAGTTGGTCCCTTGTAATAACGTCCATGGCAAGCCCCTTATCGCTGCTCAAAAAAGACGCCACCGCGTCTGTCAACATGCCGAGGGCTATTTCCTTCATCTGTGGAATTCTGACAATCGCAAAACCCGGGATCTCCTCTGGCAGTTCAAGGACACGATTTGCTATGCTTACGGCATTGTCTGCCATTCGCTCAAGGTCTGTGGTGATTTTCATCGCCGTTGTTATAAATCTAAGGTCCCTTGCAACTGGCTGGCGCAGGGCTATCAACACTATGCACGCCTCGTCTATCCGCACATCCATAGCGTTTACGTAGTGGTCATTGCGCGACACCATCTGCGCAAGCGCCCTGTCCATTGTCATAAGCGACTTTATGGCGCTGTCTATTGCAGCCTCTACCAGAGAGGCCATTTTCATAATATCTTCCCTCAGCCTCAAAAGCTCGTTATCTTTTAGCGGCATTTATATCTCCTGATAATTATTTTGCGCCGTCTTATTACCATGCCTTTTTCCTCCTCTCTCTGGAGCGGATGATTATACCAACAAGGTTCATCCCCAGCACCAGCACAATAAGCGTCAGCGCCGTGCCATATTGAATTGGCCTCGTCTTTTCTATATTTGTACCCGCCGTTGCCAGTACGTATATGTGATACGGGAGGGCCATGACCGGCTCAAACAGTGACCGGGGAAGCCCTGACGTAAAAAATGCGGCGGCCGTAAACATTATAGGGGCGGTCTCCCCTGAGACCTTCGCAGTGCCAATCATAGCGCCAGTTAAAATTCCCGGCAGAGACAACGGCAGGACGACCTTTATTATGGTATGCAGCTTCGTTGCCCCACACGCCAGTGAGGCCTCCCGAAAACTCTGCGGCACGGCCTTAATAGCCTCCTCAGACGTGGATATTATGTAGGGCAGCACCATTATGGCAAGCGTCAGCGAACCCGCGATTAAACTCATCCCACACTTTAAAACTATGACAAACACCGCCAACCCGAAAAGCCCATAGACCACAGACGGCACCCCCGCCAGCGTGTATATGGACATGTTCACGAGCTTTAGCACGATGCCTGGCTTTGAGTATTCCGTCAAGAAAACGGCCGTCATTATCCCGATGGGAAGCACCACTACCATACATAAGAATGTCAGAAGCGCGCTGCCTAAAATAGCGGGGAATATACCACCAGCGGTCATGGCGTCAGTCGGGTTTTTTGTTATGAAATCCCAACTCAGCACGCCCACGCCGTTATAGACCACGAAGGCGAGGACGAGAAATAATACGACAGCGCCGGAGTACCCCAGCGCGCTTATTATGGAAAGAATCAGGTTGCCCTTGATAGAGGCGCTTGTCTTGCGCTGAGGCACATAATGCCTCTTAATATCCCCTGATTTATCTTTCACAGTTTTTCTCCCAATTTCACCTTTCTGAAACGCTTTGATACGAAATCAGAGATGAGGCTCAGGATAAAGTTAAACACAAATAACAACACCCCAACTCCAAACAGCGCGTGGTAGTGCAGGCTCCTGTAAGGGGCCTCGGCCATCTCCGCGGCTATGGCCGCCGGCATTGGCCTAACGGCGTCAAATATCCAGTTGGGGACTATCGCCGCCCCCCCCGCCGCCATCAACACTATCATCGTCTCCCCCACTATTGTAGCAAATCCCAGTATGATTGCAACACTGATTCCCGAAAGGGACGATGGTATTACGACATGCCTTATCGTATCCCACTTCGTTGCGCCGATTGAGTATGACGCCTCTCTGAATGTCCTCGGCACAGAGGCAATGGAGTCCTCCGCTATGCTCGCTATAACAGGTATCGCCTTGGCCGACAGCATTACTGATGCCGTAAACATATTAAGCCCCGACGCTATGAACAGCTTATCGTAGCACAAGTCGGCAACAACTGTGGATAAAAATGGGATGCCGGTGCCTCTGATGAGAGTGGGTAGTTTATCCGACAGCAGCGGCGAAAGCCACGTAGTCAGCACGGGGGCAATTATCACCATGCCAAAAAAACCAAACACCACAGAGGGAAAGCTGGCGAGCATCTCTACAATCGGTTTGAGGAACTCCTTTATGTTGTGCGAGGCAATCTCAGCGATATACACGGCCGTCGCTATCCCCAATGGGATGGCAAACAGCGCCGTTAACATAGTTGTGCTGATAGTTCCAGCAATAAGCGGCAGCATCCCAAAGCTCTGAGTAACAGCCGTGGGATACCACTGCGTGCCGCTTATAAGTTTTAGAGTCCCTATTGTATAGAAAATCTTAAACGACTCTTTAAAGAGGAAAAAGGCTATCATCAAAAGCACCACTACGGAGAACAGGCCGACTAGCTTGAGGACAATCTCTGTCAGTTTCTCCTCTTTCCTCCAGTGCATTTTCAAATCAAGCCCCCCTCAACAACTGTGCCCTACTTAAGGCTTACGAATTTTACGGAATTGACGATATCCTGTCCCTCTTTGGACATAACAAACTCTATGTATTTGGCAATGTTACCCGCGGGTTTGCCGTTTGTATACATGTAAAGCCCTCTGGCTATCGGCCATGTGCCGTTTCTGACGGTGTCGGGGCTGTCTTTTACATCGTTTACTAACAGAGATTTAACAGACTTGTCCAGGTATCCTATGCCCACATAGCCTATGGCGAATGGATTGCCGGCCACGGTCTGAACGGCCTGGCCGTTTGAGGCAACAAGGAGGGCACCCGCTTGCACGCGGTCTTCCTTCATCACCTTCTCTTCCCATACTTCATACGTACCGGAGCTGGTATCTCTGGATACGACAGTTATCGGCCTGTTTGGCCCGCCTATCTCCTTCCAATCTTTGATCTTACCGTTGTAAATATCCCTAAGCTGCGCCATAGTAATCTTATCAATTTTCATTGAAGGATGCACTACCGGCACAATGCCGTCATATGCCACAATGAAGGGCGTCATGACAACGCCTTTTGCCTTTGCGGCCGTGACTTCTTTTTCTTTTGCCTCACGTGAGCTTGTGGCGATATCGGTTGTGCCGTCCATAATGGCCTTGATACCATTGCCTGAACCGCTTCCTGTGACGGAGACCTTTATGTTGGGGTATTTCTTGTTAAATTCCTCGGCGGTTTTTTGCGCTATTGGCAGCACAGTCGTTGAACCGTCTATCCTTATTGACTCCTCGGCGTACGCGCACACACTAACTAACATTACCAACATGACTAATAACGCTTGCAAACTCTTCACAGCACTTCCTCCTTTTATTTTATAGTGGCTTGTGAGAAAACCCATGCGTCTATTATAAAAGATGGATTGTTACAATTGTATTAAGGAGTTGTTATCGTTTGGTTAAATAATAGGCGGCGTTAAATCTTTTTTCTGAGGGCAAATCACATATTTTAATTATTACCGCCATTTTGGTACTATATACTTAGGATATGATAGAGGACAGGTCATACGGTGTCATTGCGGTTTATGAAGAGGGTGGCACACAATTTTATCTGTTGGTTCAGCACAACGCGGGGCACTGGGCATTCCCGAAGGGCCACGCGGAGGGCGACGAAACCCCCTACGAGGCCGCCTGCCGTGAGTTCAAAGAAGAAACCGGCATACATGACGGGCATATCCTGAGAGACAAATCGTTTATTGAGAAGTATTCATATATAAGAAAGAATAACCGCGTCTTTAAAACCGTCCAATACTTCATCGGCCGCATCACAAATAAAGCCGTAACTATCCAGCGCGAGGAGATAAAGGCCTATAAATGGGCGGAATTCACAGAGGCCGAGTTGACGATTACCTTTGGTGAAGGCAGAAAACTGTTATGGGAAGTAAGGCAGCTTATTGACAGTGGAAACGCCGCAATCCCTGTCACAAGAGCTTAATGAGCGACGTAAGGGCTAACAACTGCGGACGACGTCCGCTTGCTTCCCTTACAACCTCCAATATACCGTCGTCCTTTAGGCTGCGGAGTAAACTATTAAGCGTCTGGCGGGTTACACCGGGTATTTTTATCTGTGTACTCTTAAATACCGGCTTCTTATACATCTGGTCAAGAAGCGGCACGGCATACTGTGAATGAGTTAGTGAAATGATGCGTTCTTTAAGCTCCTCATACAACGCAATAATTTTTTGTGCCTTGAGTAGAAACACGAGAAACTAAGTGCTTGAAAAATGCGAATATCTGGTTTGGGATGCTTATAAAATGCCTTACTTTGGTTATAAAGAGGGTAGAAAATCAAACAGGGTTTGACTGAAAAGGCATACTCTTGGAGGGTTTTCCTTTAATCCTTTCCTCTTACATTTATAGTAGTAGGAATCCTTTAAAGCCTTTGGGGGGTGCAGGGGGGTAGTAACCTGTGAATTACATGTTGATAATTTGTTAATAGCTCTACCACAACATAAGACTTGATACTTGATGTTAATAACTTACCCATCGTAACATCCGCAGGGCTTGGCTATATCATACTCTTCGCTGAAAATTACCGTCCCACAATAATCTAACTCCTGCTGTTTGTCCAAATCAACGAGGCTATACCCAATACTGTCCGGTATGATAATTGCTGAGCGAAACAATTTGCGGCGGTGAGGGGGGTCTCAGGATTTTGAGTAACCTAACGGGCGATGTCGATGATTTAAGGCATTGTCAGCAATGCCGTTAATCGAACATAGCTCTCGCCATGATAGCTGCGGAGAAAAAAATACCCCTCAGCTATTTATCAGATTTTTTGCAAATTTTCTATATGTTCTTCTAATTCCCCGTCAGTAGCCACGCCCATAAAGTGAAAACACAGCATTTCAGATGTCCGCTTCGTGGGCTTTCTGCCTATCCATAATGTTATTAGCATACTGGCTATCAGTGCGCAATAGACCTGGATTGATAAGCCATTTATTGAGGGGATAATCCCCCGTCTTGTCGATAGAAGACCACAGTTTGACAGAGGCAGACCGGCTCTATGGAGTTCAAAGGGATATGACAGTGCGATTAGGGGGGGCGCTCAACACGTGGAGACTTGTCAGCCCCGGTAAGGGTAATAGAGGTTTACCACAAGGGTAGTAGTAATAGACGGTTAAAGGTATCGTCTAAAACCAAGAGTATACGTACTGACAGACAGGATTACACTATGTTGTTGGTAACTGACCGTATGGATTTAAGCGCCGAAACTATTGCTTTAATATACAAATACAGGTGGCAAATCGAATTGTTTTTTCGTTGGTTTAAGTGTATCATGGGGTTTAACCATTTATTGAATCATCGACAAGACGGGGGATTATCCCCCAATTCCCACGCCGCATTATCTCGAAGCCGACATACGAAATTGCTCCCGGCTTTCCCTATCTCTTCAAATAAACTATACTGCCCATACCCAGCGTCCATTACATATAGCTTGTTTCCGGCCAGCTTGCCCCGTAGTATAGCTTTTTCATTTGCGTTACCGTCTGTTACTTCCGCCCATACCGGTGCCTGTTTAATTACATCGAATTCAAGGTGAATCTTTGCCGCCCTGTTCTCTTTGTCCAGCCATAACGCCCACATTAATGCCTGTATTATCGTCCCATCTACCGCGACGATTGCCTGCTCTATCGACTTTAACCGATTATCTGTCTCTAATTTCAGAGACTGACCAGATAATTCGCCCACGACAGGTTCTAACAATTTGCTGTCAAATACATAACCAGCCTCAGATAAACTGCTAAGACTATACCGCTTTATCCCAAGCGCTTTCTGAATTTTTTTAAATTGCGACACTTCCGTCAAACCTCTAACAAACCTCGTAAAAGACGTGAAGGAAAAGTTCCTGTAAGGGTATCTGGGTCACCCTCGCCACCAAGGGTCAACCTGGAATTATGGATGATACAGTTGAGAGTGTGGTTAGAATCAGGAGTTGATGAAATTGTGCAAAAGATCAAAGGGGCAGGTGGGCAAGGGCAGATAAAACGTGTTGGTTGCATTGAAGCTGTTTACACTGTTATTTTTGGTTATAGTTGCTATTTAATAGCATCCGTATTTTTTAACGCCCTCGGTGCAATATACTATCGTCATGAATCAATGTATAATAACCTTATCTTCCATACAGTTATTTCCGTGTTTGTATTTTTCGGTATTTTGTTGCAGTTTCTGCGTATGTACTTTTATCTTCATCTCTTTGATCAAAAACAAGATGATAAAAATCACTTTATAGCACAAATGAGCGGTGGACACAAAATATTAGATGTTGTTTGTCGCGTTGCTGCTGCTGCAACTGTAATAGTTTCTGTTAAATACGATCCATCTAAACTCATTGATTATGTTGAAGGTATCTGTGGTTGTAATAAAATAGGCGATGTCGCTGTTCTTAAATATTTTGCTTACGCATTTATATTCCTATTCTTTTGCTTGATGATTTGGGATTTTAACTTGCGTTCATGGAAGAAGAAGAATGCAGCTAACGCCGATCTAAATGAGTTAGCTAAATATCACCCGGATATTAAGTTAACGCAAAGAATTAGTGGGCTATTATTTTCTGGATTTTTTTTATATATGCTTTATGACATAAATAAAAATGCCAATATCGCTTTGATAACATTTTTTTATGCCATAATAATGGTATGTTTTATAGGAGCATGGGTATATGAATATATCTATAGGTATAAAAATTATCGTAAGCTCGGCAAACCAAATGCAGCAGAACATGTAATAATGACAATTTGGCATGAGTTTTTTTCGCCAGTTCAAACTATGGTGGATTTACTCATATATGCTATCAATAGTAGCAAAACTATTTATCCAACTGAGGAGATAATACAATGATACAAAAAAAATCAAAGATGCTATGGTATGCGGTAGTTATTTTGTTGCTAATAGTAATAATTAGCAGTAACGGTTTAACCGAGCAGGGGCGTAGGCCTGTCGATGTTAGTTTAGCAACAGGTAAAAATATTTGGTGTTCTCTTGTCCTTATAGCCAAGGAAAGGGGATTTTTTGAGCAGGAGGGTTTAAACGTTACCTTGAATTATCAGGATGCAGGTAGATATTGCATGGATGCCTTGCTCTCTAAATCAGTGGATTTTGCCGCTGTGGTGGAGGCTAATTTTGCTTACGTTGGTTTTACAGGAAACAAAAACCCTGTAGCGCTTGCCCAAATTGTGTCATCCAGTTGTGGCATAGTCGCACGAAAAAGTAAGGGTATTGAATCAGCTTCAGACCTCAAAGGCAAGCGTATTGCCTATACACCGGCAACGGGTGCGGAGCCTTTTCTGTACAGATTTTTGGAAAAATATAAGATAGCCACTCAGGATGTTAAATTGATGAAAATGCAGCCAAGAGCTTTGCAGCCAGCTTTGGCGGCAGGTGAGATTGATGCTGTTGTTACATGGGATCCATTCATCAATAGCTCTGTTAAATCGTTGGGAGGGGATTCTATTGAGTTTCGAGAACCTGACGTTTTTACAGGGTATATGATGCTTGCCTCAAGAAGAGACTGGTTATCTAAAAATAAAGCCATTGTAAGCTCAATGATGCGCGCTCTTAGTAGTGCTGAAAAATTTATTTCAGACCATCCTACTGAAACAAAGGAAAGTTTGTCCAAAATAATAAATATGAATATTCAGGATATTGAGAAGGTATGGCCATACTTTAATTTTACCCTTAAAATGGATAAACCGCCACTATTGCAAGCAATCAAATATGTTGGCGAAAACGCCAGGGTTACGGATGCTAATTTTGCAAAAAAGCCGCTTCCTGACTATAATGGATATTTTGATACATCGTATTTGCCTGTTTCTGAAAGAAAGTAACAGTTAATGCAAAAAATTACAGGCAAACGTACTCTACGATTTGTTTATCCTGTGATAGGCATAGTTATACTATGTATTGTTTGGGAGATTGCTCACCAGAGCGGTGTTTTTGACTCAACACTGCTTCCCGGCGTAGTTACTATTATTAAATCGCTTTTAGATTTGCTTGTAAGCGCCGGTATCTTATCAGATATTGGATGGACATTGCTTCGCGCTTTTGGAGGCTTTGCGCTTGCAGTTATTGTCGGCGTACCGCTGGGTATTAGCATGGGAATGTTTAAACCAATTTACCTTAGTACGCTGCCCTTAGTTGATTTTTTCAGAAGCATTCCTGTCACAACACTCTATCCTATTTTTGTCTTATTGTTAGGAGTCAGAGACGCCTCTAAGATTGGCATGATTTTTACGGCCTGTGTTTTTGTCGTAACATTAAACAGTGCCTATGGCGTCACGCAGGCTAAACCAATTCGCAGACAAATGGCCTCTCTGTATGGTTGCTCTAAATACAAAATACTGAGACTGATTACCTTTAAGGAGGCTTTACCGCAAACGTTTATTGGCCTTCGAGTTGCACTATCGCTGTCGTTAATT
This sequence comes from Candidatus Magnetominusculus dajiuhuensis, assembly GCF_046044395.1. NCBI lineage: Bacteria > Pseudomonadati > Nitrospirota > Nitrospiria > Nitrospirales > Nitrospiraceae > Candidatus Magnetominusculus > Candidatus Magnetominusculus dajiuhuensis. Next base: position 64,229 of record NZ_JBJUSG010000005.1, read on the forward strand.
GTTGCAGTGCTTGGAGAAATGTTTATGGGCTGTGAGTTTGGATTAGGGCAGCGTCTTACAGATGCTTACACAACTTTTTCAGTTGATCGGATGTATGCCTTAGTTTTTTTAACTGGGTTAATTGGATTTCTACTGAATAGGCTTTTTATCCGTGTAGAGAACTATTTTGTTCCATGGGCTGGGTTATGAAAAAAAGCATCGCTTTAGAAAATATTTCTATGAAGTTTTACAGAGATGGTAATGAAAAGTGCGTTTTAGACGGCGTATCCATGACATTAACTGAGGATCGCTTTGCTTCTTTAGTTGGACCAAACGGTAGTGGAAAGTCAACGCTCATGAATATTATTGCTCGCATCATGGATTATGAAAATGATGACACAGGTAAGATAATCTATAACGGCTTTCAGAGTGAAAAAAAAATAGGCTATGTCTGGCAAAATTACAAGGACTCTCTATTACCATGGCTTACGGTTGAGGAAAATATTGCTTTTCCAATATATGTAAGTCCTCGTAGTAGTTCTGACGGCAAAGAACTCGCGCGCAAATTGATTGGTACTTTTTTGCCTGACATTTCTCCTAAAGCCATGATTTATCAGTTAAGTGGAGGACAGCAGCAAATGGTGTGCCTTCTACGAGCACTGGTGTTAGAACCTGATATCATGCTTCTTGATGAGCCATTTGCAGCGCTGGATCAACAACGAAGCTGGACAACTGCTTTACATTTTGAAAAAGAATGGAGCAAACGGCAAATTCCGGTACTATTCGTCTCTCATGATGTGGATGCTGCAGTTCTTCTGTCAGACGATATTGGGCTGCTTTCAAAGAAAAATCGTAAAATCACAAAGTGTATCAATAACACTCTTGAACATCCACGCACATTGGATATGCTAACAGCTAAAGAGCATATCCTCTGTCGTAAAGAGATTATTGAGTTTTTACATTCTGAAAGTTAAAAGAGGGATATAGAAAATGACAACGATAGAAATGTCTGAACCACAGGTAAAGCAGGTAGAAAAACAGATAAACATCCATATCCAATGTGATAAACCGCAAATACTGCCGCAAATTTTACTTGATAGCAATGTGCAACTGGATAACATGCTCATCTACCCTGGCGTGTTAAGACCGATGAGTTCTAAACTCCTGGCCTCATTTGTTTATCGGCATCAGCATATGGTAGAAGACAAAACTGTTATTGATATGGGCTCTGGTTGTGGGATTCAGGGAATTGTAGCTGCCTTATGTGGTGCGTCAAACGTTGAATTTACAGACATAAACTGTGCAGCATACAAAAACACTTTGGAAAATATCACACGGTATCAAGTGCAAGATCGGTGTTCAGTCCATCATGGTGATCTGTTTCAACATATCCATAAACCTGCAGATATTATTATATTTGCACAGCCGTACTTTCAAGGCACTCCAATAACTAAATATCCTTTTACATTCGGGATGTTAGATGACGGCATGTTAATTCACCGCTTCCTTGATCAGGCTAAGACACTATTCAGAGAGAGAATATTGATGTGTTGGTTAGAACTTGCAGGCGATGTTAACAACCCTTTAAAGCAAGCGCCTAAGCATGGCTACACTGTTAAGCCACATGGACCTGAGTTATTAACCTCAGGTGAACAGCAAGGTAATTTTTGGGTTTGTGAGCTAACATTGTGAAAACTAAAGACGACAGAGAATGAAGGAAAATCGAAAATCAGGGACAGCGACTATTTACCGTGGAGATAGTCGCTGTTCCCTTTTTACGCTGCATATAGAGCCAAAAAGTTTTATGATAGAGAAAAGTAAGCGTCTAAATAACTACACCCGCTGGGTTACCGGCAAGAGTACCCTTATCG
>NZ_JBJUSG010000006.1:0-65037 GCF_046044395.1 Candidatus Magnetominusculus dajiuhuensis
ATTATGACATCTGCTACCCCCACTGTAAAGATGGGGTTTTCTTGACGCTTACATTCCTTTCAACATTTTATCGTCAACTACAGCTTCAGCGGACAGTTATACTTTTGTCAAAAAATGGGGCATTGATGGTACAGGGGATGGTCAGTTTCATTTCATGCAAGGTTTAGCAGTTGATGGCAACGGGAATGTTTATGTGGCCGATCGAGGTAATGCACGGGTACAAAAATTTACAAATAATGGGGTTTTTGTCAAAAAATGGGGCAGTCAGGGTACGGGGGCCGGCCAGTATTGGGGAGGCCCTGAGGGCGTAGCAGTAAATAGCAGCGGGACATATTTATATACTACTGACCAGACTGGAACACAGAAATATTCAAGCGATGGGACCATACTTGCAGAATGGGGCAGATTAGGCCAAGGGAGCACCGAATGGTTTTATCCTGGTGGCGTGGCGGTAGATAGCAGCGGGTATGTTTATGTTATTGACCAGTCCAATTATCAAATCATTAAATATGCAAGCGATGGAACTTTTATCAGAAGATGGGGCAGTCAAGGTTCAGGGGATGGCCAGTTTGATAACGTACAGGGTATAGCGATAGACAGCAGCGGGAACATTTATACTTCAGAGGTTAATAACTCTCGGGTCCAGGTATTCGCGCCTGCCAGCACCTATACCTTAACGGCAACCAACGCCGGCACGGGGTCAGGCACTGTAACCGCGAATTCGGGGACGTTATCATGGAGCGGCAATACAGGCACTGCGTCATATACATCCGGCACATCTGTAACGCTGACGGCAGCGGCGGCCTCAGGCTCTACTTTTTCAGCCTGGACAGGGTGTGATTCGACAAGCGGCGCCACATGTACCGTTGCAATGTCGGCGAATAAGTCTGTCACGGCAACGTTTACCTTATCTCAAACTGCTTATTATACCCTGAGCGTAACTAAATCCGGCACGGGTTCAGGCACAGTAACTATCAGCCCATCGGGAATAAGCTGCGGCTCAACCTGTTCTACATCATATGCCTCCGGTACATCGGTAACGTTAACGGCAGCTACGGCTTCCGGCTCTACTTTTTCAAGCTGGAGCGGGTGTGCTTCAACAAGCGGCGTTGCCTGTACCGTTGCGATGTCGGCGAATAAGTCTGTAACCGTAACATTTACATCGTCAGGGTCATCGGATTATACACTTGCCGCTGCGGCAATTAACTCAATATATAGCCAATATGCCTCATGGTTTGGAACAGCATCCGGAAGTGTAACTACGGCGACAGACGCTAATGGCGGCACATACTATGTTCAATGGTATACAAACGGCGGCGCGCTTGTGGCATGGTCAGATGGATATATGTATTTATATTATGGCGGCAGTTGGTACTCTCTGGGGACATCATGGAAAACAAGCAGCGACTATACCGCGGCAAGCACGATGATTAACACAATATACAGTCAATATTCCACGTACCTTGGAACAAAATCCGGGGGTGTAACATCAGGAACAACGACAGGCGGCACATACTATGTCCAATGGTTTACCAATGGTATGGCGCTTATAGCGTACACTGATGGATACATGTATTATTGGGATGGCACTAATGTGTACTCTATGGGTATTAAATGGAAATAAAATAACGGGTATAAGCCCTAAGTAGCGTTGAAGTGATTGGCCGTGGCGGCTTAATGGGGCCGCCATTTGCTTTAATCTCAGCAGGGGAGAACGATTGACATGATCTCCGAGGAAGGGGATATAACAGGCAGTCCGGTTAATTTGTCCCTATTGCAGTTTAAGTCTGTAACCGATTGCCGGTTCATTTACTAAAAACTTTGGGCGCGCAGGATTGGATTCGAGCTTGCGGCGCAACTGAGCCATGTATACCCTCAGGTATTGCGGCTGATTAGCGTAATTTGCCCCCCAGACCTCTTTGAGCAGTTGAGAATGCGTCACAACCTTGCCGGCATTCTTAATGAGTACCGTTAACAGGCTGTACTCAATTGGAGTTAAGTGAGTTTCGACATCCTTAATAAACACCTGTCTTGTAACAAGATTAACCTTCATATCATCAACAGCAAAGATGTGCTCGCCCTGTTGAACCGGTGTCTTGCGCCGAAAGGCCACTCGTACGCGGGCAAGCAGTTCACCGGCGCTGAATGGTTTTGTAAGATAATCGTCTGCCCCCGTGTCCAGCGCCCTTATCTTGTCCTCCTCCTGCTCCCTTGCAGAGATGACTATAATGGAGGCTTCATTCCAGCCGCGAAGCTGCTTTATTACATCAATCCCATCCATATCGGGAAGCCCTAAATCAAGCAGGATAACGTCGGGGTTGCGCATTGCGGCCTGCATTAATCCATCCTTTGCAGTTTCGGCCTCTATAAGCCCGTACCCATGCCCCTTGATTGTTATACGCAGGAAGCGCAGCATTTGAGCCTCATCCTCTATAAGAAGAATCAGGCCGTTTTCCAAATTATCTCACCCCCATTGGTTGAGCCGACGTGTCGGGTTGATTTTCAACAGGCAGCGAAAAACTAAACACCGCGCCTCCGCCTTGCCTGTTTTGCGCGCTTATTTGTCCCCCGTGAGCAGTTATGACAGCGCGGCAGATGGTCAGCCCAAGCCCTATGCCCCCACCTTTGGAAGAGCTTCGCACAAACTTATCGAATATCCGCTCCTCTTCACCGGGCGGCACCCCCGGCCCCCTGTCTTTGACTTCCACAACAACGTTGGTTTCTTTAACGGCTGCCGAAAGCTCTATGGGTGTATCGTGCGGCGTGTACTTAATGGCGTTATCCAGGAGATTCATCATCACCTGCTCAATCAACAGCGGATCAAAAAAAAGCATCGGCAAGTCCTCCGGAAAATTCACCTCCACAGGTTTGTCTCCTATCTTTTCTGACAGGCGGTTAAGCGCGCCCCCAACGATTTCATCAATGAACTGCCACTGTTTTTTTACGGTTATGCCCCCAGCCTCTATGCGTGTCATGTTGAGGATGTTTCGGATTATCTGGTTAAGGTGCTCGGCCTCCTCGTATATGGTCAGAAGCAGCTCATGCTTTTCATTGGAATCAAAGGCCATGTCTTTTTCAAGCAGGGTAGAGGCCGCCCCGGTAATGGCAGCAAGGGGAGTGCGCAGGTCGTGGGAGATGGAGCTGAGAAGCGTGTTGCGCATGGTTTCTGTTTCCACCTTCAGCATGGCATGTTGAGCCTCGTTTACAAGCATTATCCTCTCTATGGCCACCGCTGTCTGGTTTGCAAAACTCTCCAGTATGTGAATTTGTCCCTGGTCAAAATACTCCTGACCAGGCTCAATAAGCACTCCTAATACCCCTACGGCCTTAGCTCCCGAAACAAGCGGCAGATACATCGCCTTAGCGCCGGACAGCGTATCCGTAGAAAAACCAGCCCGTTGTTCGTGGTCGAAACACCATTTCGCAACGACGTATTCCTTTTGATCAAGCGCAAAGCTATCAGATGTGGCCGCCTTAATCTCCAATTTTCCCAACTCATCAGGTACAAACACAACTGCCCTGGAGGATAAGACCTCAGTTACATGATTTATGACAAGTGCGCATACGTGGTCCAAATCCTGTTTGTTAACCAGCCTGCGGCTTAGGTTATAGAGTGACGCGGTTGTTTGCTGACGCTGCCGCGCAACATCGGCCTGTGCCTTAACCCGTGACGTAAGTCTGCTGATAACAAGCGCTATGGAAAACATTACGGCAAACGTAACAAGATATCCTGGAGAGGCTATTTCAAAGCTATAACGTGGAGGTACGAAGAAAAAATCAAACGCTAAAACACCAAATAACGCAGTCAGGAAAGACGGCACTTTCCCTGCCCGCGTCGCCGTAAACACCACCCCAAGCAGATAAACCATAGCAATGTCTGCCAATGCGACATATTGGTACATCAACTGGTCAACGGCGGTACATATCGCAACTGTGGTGACACTAAGTGTAATATCTCTCATTGCCAGTTTCTGTTTTTTTGATTTTATAGCCGGCGCAGGTATTGGCTGCCCCTTATCGCCGCTTATCACGTACACATCAATATCGCCGCTTCCACGCACTATCTCATCCAGCATAGAGCCAAATATAATATCTTTCCAGCGAGGGTGCGCGGGCTTGCCAATGATTATTTTTGTGACATTGCGGCTTCTGGCATAGTGCAGGATTTCCTCGCTGGCCTTTTGAGCGGTCAGAGTTACGGTTTCAGCGCCAAGGGTTTCGGCTAAGCGAATATGCCCGGCAAGTTTTACAAGGTCAGCCTTGGTGGGTTTTACCTTTGATGGGGCTTCCACGTTAACGGCTATCCACTCGGCTCTCAGGCCGGTGGCCATCCTCTTTGCCGCCCGTATCAGACGTATAGAGCGAGGGTTTGAGCTTATGCTTACCAGAATCCGCTCGGAGGCCGGCCACACCTCTTTGACGCTCTTTCCCTCACGATAACTCTGCATCTGCTCATCAACGCGCCCGGCGGTTGTGCGAAGGGCAAGTTCTCTGAGGGCAAGAAGGTTGCCCATCCTGAAAAAATTCCCCCTTGCAGCATCTGCCAGCTCAGGCATATAGACCTTGCCATCCTTAAGCCGTTGTAATAACTCATCCGGGGTGATATCAACAAGCGCAATCTCATCTGCCCGTTCTATGACTAAATCAGGCAGCGTCTCCCTTATCTCTATGCCGGTAATTTGTGTAACAACATCGCTGAGGCTCTCCACATGCTGAACATTGAGCGTGGAGTAAACATCCATACCGGCTTCAAGGAGTTCAAACACGTCTTGCCATCTCTTTTTGTGGCGGCTCTCCGGGGCGTTAGTATGGGCAAGTTCATCCATAAGGATGAGCGCGGGGGCGCGCCTAAGGGCTTGGTCAATGTCAAATTCATACAAGACAGAGCCGCGGTATTCGATTCCCTTACGTTGTATTACCTCAAGGCCGTCAAGGAGTTGCTCTGTTTCTTTGCGTTTGTGCGTCTCCACTATTCCAACGATGACATCCACGCCTTCAGATTTCTTTTGCCTTGCGGCCTCAAGCATGGCATAGGTCTTTCCCACGCCGGGGGCTGAGCCGAAGAATATCTTCAGATTGCCCTGTCGTTTACGCGCCTCGTCCTGTTTAAACTGTGCCAACAGGGCATCAGGCGATGGCCTTTGTTCTTCCATATCGTCCCTATTTTCTCACTTTTTAGGCGCCATGATTGCGGTTGATGAGTGGATTAACAGCTTATATCAAATTACTTTATAAAAAACTTCAGGGCGGCTATCATTATGCCGATTTGAGTTGCCCATAAGGCAAACATCCATTTGATGGAATCTACTTTGGATTTCTTGATTAATCCCTTGATTGATTCCATTTTGACTTCAAGTCTGGACACATCGTCTCTTACTTCCTTAATCTCATCTTTTACTTCTCCAATATCGTCTTTAGTTGCCATGTTCAAACGAGACCCCATCCCCACTTCATTAGATAATGGTGATTAAATCGTCAACGCCGCCATCGCCCAATTTCTCTCGTAATAACCTGGGTATCGCTATCACGCTCATGCCTTTGTTATACCATATCCCTCTGATATATTTCAACGCCACCGCCACCCGGCAGAGGTGGCGGTGGGCTGTTGTTTATTAGAAATTATACGTCAAATTCAGGCCGTATATGAAATTCTGGTCAAGCGCGCCGTTTGGATTATACGATACGCCGTTAACCATCCTGCTGGCGTCGTGCGACAGGGGGAATGTGTACATCGCCACCGGCTGCACGGTCAAGTTGTTTACTATCGGAATGGTTACGCCAAGCGATAACATGCCGTCGTGAAAGGCGCTGTATTTTTTGCCCGTGTAGGCGTCTGTGCCACCCGCTGTTGATGCTGCCTCATACGTATGCCAGTAGCCGGAACTGCCGTCCATATAACCAAAACACGCGCCGAGGTCAAGCGTCATATCCTTCATAATCATCGGAAGCGGGACAGAGTGGCTGAAGGCCAGATTAAAATATGTCCCAGGGAAGGAGTCAAAATCCCTATACACCGTAAGGACGGGCTTTGTAATCATATCCAGCGCCGCGGCCATGAAAACCTCCTGAGTCTTATTGGCATATTTAACACCATAATAAACGTACCCGCCTGTCAGGCTGAACAAACCCCATGAGCGCGTATAGCTGAGCTTTATATCCACTTCGTTATAACTGGCCCCGCCGGGGTTGTCCGGGATAAAATTCTGAGTCGCCTGCTCATGCGTGTCTATGTTGCTCCACACGTTTGCCGAAAACCCCATATAGGAAAGAGTTATGGACGGCTGAAAAACCATGCTGTGGGTACTTACCTCATATCCTCTGAAGATGTACCTGTTAAAGGCGCTGAACACCACGCTGACAGAGGCGTTATCAGGCCCGGCTGTGCCTTCGGGCGGGATAGACGCGGCCTCCTCATTGGCAGGTGCAGGGGCGGCCTCCTCCTTGGCATGATGAGCGCCCTTTTCCTCTTCAGCATAGGCAGGAACGCCCGACGCGATGATGGCCATGGCGATTAATAGCGCCATAGATAGTAAAAAAGTATTCAACGCACGTGTTAATTTTGCCCGTGTTAGTCTTTCCATTTCATATTCCTCCATTTAATTTTTTGTAACACTCATAGTGAGTTTGCCCCGGCTTTGTATCAGGTTTATTTACGCCTGGGTCGTCCAACTCCTACGTCATCCAGGGCCATGTTTAATTTTACAACGTTAACTACCGGATCTCCCAAAATCCCCAACTGCCGGGATTCTTTATAAGTCTCGACCAGCGACAAAACCAGACCCTCGCCTATACCTCTTTGTTTCGCAACGCGGCGCACCTGATAAAGCGCCGCCGCGGGGCTGATATGAGGGTCAAGGCCGCTTCCCGACGCGGTGATTAAATCAACTGGTATTGGCTGCGTGTTTTCGGGGTCAGCCGCCTTTAACGCGGCAATCCTGTCAGATAATGCCTTCTGAAGGTCGGGATTGTTTTGGCCCAGGTTCGACCCCGAAGATGAGCTGGCGTTATATGGATACGGCGTAGTGGCAGACGGCCTGCTCCAAAAATACCTGGGATCGCTAAATGGCTGCCCTATGAGGGCAGACCCAACAGCCTTGCCATTTTTTTCAATAATGCTTCCGTTTGCCTTATCCGGAAAAAGCACCTGTGAGACGCCTGTCATTGCCATAGGGTAAATAATCCCTAACATTACCGTAAATACAACCAGTGATATGATGGACGTTCTGATAACTGCCATAATCTATCCTCCTTTAAAATATATTCAACACACCGATTAACATATCAATTAACTTTATCCCAACAAACGGCACGACAACGCCTCCAAGCCCGTAAATCAGAAGGTTATTCCTTAAGAGGGCATGAGCGCCGAGCGGGCGGTATTTTACACCTCTGAGGGCAAGTGGAATTAATATCACGATAATAATGGCGTTAAAGATTACAGCCGACAGTATAGCGCTGTGAGGGGTGGCCAATCTCATGATATTAAGCGTGCCAAGTTCAGGGTAAATACCTAAAAACGCCGCGGGCAGAATGGCAAAGTACTTTGCCACGTCGTTAGCAATGCTAAATGTGGTCAACGTGCCGCGGGTAATGAGGAGCTGCTTGCCGATTTCAACAATTTCTATGAGCTTGGTCGGGTTAGAGTCCAGATCAACCATGTTGCCGGCCTCTTTAGCCGCCTGAGTCCCTGTGTTCATCGCAACGGCGACATCGGCCTGGGCAAGGGCAGGGGCATCGTTTGTGCCATCGCCTGTCATGGCGACTAATTTGCCGCCTGTCTGATAGTCGCGTATGAGTTTTAATTTGGCCTCAGGGGTTGCCTCGGCCAGAAAATCGTCAACTCCGGCGTCGGCCGCAACCGCGGCTGCCGTGAGGGGATTGTCGCCGGTAATCATAATGGTCTTGATTCCCATGTTCCTGAGCTCAGCAAATCGCTCCTTTATGCCCCCCTTAACTATATCCTTCAGACGAATGACGCCTAAAACGCTTTTCCCCTGTGCCACAACTAATGGGGTAGCACCCTCACGGGCTATGCCCTCTACGATGTTTATGACCTCAGCGGGGAATATCCCGCCCTGTTTTTTTACATACTCAGCAACGGCATCTGAGGCACCCTTGCGTATCTCTACCCCGTCCATGTTTACACCGCTCATGCGTGTGTGCGCGGAAAACGGCACGAATACGGCGTGAAGAGTGCTTATATTGCGCTCTCTGATGCCATATTCATTTTTGGCAAGGACGACTATGCTTCGACCTTCGGGAGTTTCGTCCGCCAGGGACGCTAGTTGTGCCGCATCGGCCAGCGCTTTTATATCTATCCCCTTTACAGGTATAAATTCAGTGGCGTGTCTGTTGCCAAGCGTTATGGTGCCGGTCTTATCCAGCAGCAATACATCCACATCCCCCGCGGCCTCCACTGCCCGCCCCGACATGGCTATCACGTTTGCCTGTATCATCCTGTCCATACCGGCAATTCCTATAGCGGAGAGAAGCCCCCCTATTGTTGTGGGGATAAGGCAGACCAATAAGGCCGCTACCGTCGTTACGGTGACAGGACTGCCATGTGAAGCCGCCTTAACGCTGAAAATAGAAAACGGCACTATCGTAACCGTGGCTATCAGAAAGATGATAGTCAGCCCGGCAAGCAAAATATCCAGGGCTATCTCGTTGGGTGTTTTTTGTCTTTTTGCACCCTCAACCATAGAAATCATCTTGTCAATAAAGGTTTCACCCGGGTTAGCGCTTATCTTAATTACTAACCAGTCGGACACTACAAGGGTGCCCCCGGTAACGGCGCTCCTGTCGCCGCCGCTTTCTCTTATTACAGGGGCGCTTTCTCCGGTTATGGCGCTTTCATTTACCGATGCAACACCCTCGATTACTTCGCCGTCGCTTGGGATTATATCCCCCGCCTCAACAAGTACGCAGTCGCCTTTTCTAAGCTTTGGCGACACTACGAGGGTTACTGTGGCGTTACGTCTGGGTGCAGAGAGCAGCTTTGCCTGAATATCGCGTCTGCTGTTTCGGAGGTTTTCAGCCTGAGCCTTCCCCCTGCCCTCTGCCATTGACTCCGCGAAGTTAGCAAATATCACGGTAAACCAGAGCCACAGAGACACGGCCAATATAAACGACGGCGGGTCCCCCGATGGTTTCGAAAGAGAATAGACAAAAAGCGCCATTGTGAGAATGCTTCCAATCTCTACGACAAACATAACGGGTTTACGAATCTGGTATAGTGGATTTAACTTAATAACCGAGTCAACGGATGCCCTGGCGATGAGACGCCAATCGAAAAGATTCTGTTTTACTTTTGCTGTCATATGCTCATCCCTCCTATTTTTTTATTTAACAGTCATGAAGTGTTCCGCTATAGGCCCCAGTGAAAGGCCAGGCAGAAACGTTAATGCCCCAACTATAATAATTACCCCTATCAAAAAAACCACAAACAGGGGCGTATGGGTAGGCAAGGTACCTGAACCTGTCGGCACGTATTTTTTTCTTGCCAGAGACCCCGCCACCGCAAGTACGGGGACAATTACGCCAAATCTCCCCAATATCATAACAACCGCAAGCGATACGTTGTAGAAGGGCGTATTTGCGGACAGCCCGGCAAAGGCGCTACCGTTGTTATTGGAGCACGATGAGAACGCGTATAGAATTTCTGAAAACCCATGCGGGCCGGGATTAGCAATGCCCGCTATCCCGTCTTTTAGGACAACAGCTATGGCCGTGCCCAAAAGGACACAGACGGCGGGAATCAGGATAACCAGCGACGCCATTTTCATCTCGAAGGCCTCGACCTTTTTCCCCAGATACTCAGGTGTGCGCCCTACCATAAGCCCTGCGATGAATACGGAAATCACGACAAATATGATCATCCCATAAAGCCCCGAACCCACGCCGCCGAAGACTATTTCACCCAGTTGCATAAGAAACATCGGGACAAGCCCGCCTAATGGGCTGAAGGAATCGTGCATGGAATTTACCGAGCCGTTTGAGGCAGCAGTAGTAACGGTGGCCCAAAGGGCAGAGTTTGCAACTCCTATCCTGGCCTCCTTACCCTCCATATTGCCGTCAGAGGTTAAAGCCGCGCCCAGGCCCTTAACATAAGGCGCGTCAACTGTCTCGCTGTGATAGCATAGCACCAGCAAGGGTATGAGAATCACAAACATAGCAATAAGCAGCGCCCACCCCTGGCGGGTATCTCCTACCATCTTGCCAAAGGTATAGCAAAGTGCCGCCGGTATAAGTAATATGGCAAGGACTTCCAGGAAATTGGAAAGAGGCGTGGGGTTTTCGTATGGATGGGCGGAGTTTACGTTAAAAAAACCGCCGCCGTTGGTGCCGAGCTGTTTAATGGCTATCTGCGAGGCCGTCGGGCCGCCGGGGATTGATTGTTCCGCCATTTCGGCTGGTTCAGTTTTGTCTTTGCCGGCGGAGTCTTTAACGGTATTGCCCTGAGCATCCACAATTGGTTTGTCGTACGTTACCTTTTGCATAAGAGGTACGGTTTGATAGGGTTTAAGGTTCTGAACAACCCCCTGAGACACCAGGATAATTGTAAACAGTATCGAAAGAGGTAAGAGTATATACAGGGTTGAGCGCGTAAGGTCAACCCAAAAATTACCGATTGTTTGAACGCTTCGTCTGGTAAATCCCCTTATTAACGCGACCAGCACGGCCATGCCGGTTGCGGCGGACAGAAAATTATGAAGGCCAAGTCCGGCCATTTGAGTAAGATAACTCATTGTTGACTCCCCGCCGTAACCCTGCCAGTTGGTGTTGGTCAAAAAACTTACCGCCGTGTTTAAAGACGAATCCCACGACACGGCAGGAAATCCCTGCGGATTGAGCGGCAGATGGCTCTGGAAGCGTTGCTGAATGTATAAGACTATCGCCCCGACAAGGCTGAACACTAAAACAGACGCCGTATATCGCTTCCATGACATATCCTCCTCGCAGCATTTCGAGCCAAACAAGCGGTACAAGAGCCTTTCGACTGGTTTCAAAAGTGAAGTGAACATATTTGGCGTGCCTTCATATACCGCCGCCATGTAGCCGCCCAGGGGTTTAACTAACAATCCCAGGACGACAAAATACAACACTATCTGGAGTAATCCGTTTTCTGTCATATTAAAACACCTCCGGTTTTAGTAGCGCTACAGTCAGATAGACAAGCAACACTATGCTGACAATGCCCCCAATCCAGTAAAAACTCTCCATAATCTACCCCCACACGAACTTTGATAAAACCGGAATCACTCCGGTATCTGCCGATATCTGGTTATAGCGTAGCAGGTACTTCCATAAAATAGGTGTTAATAAACGCGGGGGGAGTGTTAAGATTTTATAAAGATTGGAAGATGCTGCTGCAGATTCCCAATGAACTAAGGAATAGCGAATTTACCCTTAATCCGTAATTCTGGAGTCCGTCATTCTTAGTCCGTCATTCTTAGTCCGTCATTCCGGCTTGTCCGGAATCTTATTTGGCTTGAGGATGTAGTGGAGAGACAGATTCCGGACAAGCCGGAATGACGGCAAGGCAAGCAGGGAGGAGAAAGGCAAGCAGGGAGGATACACTTTTTTGTCGCGCAGTGATTAGGATAGATACTAAAATGCAGCCGATTGCCATCGTTTTGTCTATGTTGCCCTTGTTCCCACTTCAATAAAAATGCGGGTTTTCATGCTGTCATATGGGATAATCCGGTGATTCGTTTTTTCATTTGCACAATTTTTTTTGTAATAGCATATTTATCAAATAAACCCTTGACAGAATCTTCCATAATTTAGTAAGCTGCCTGACATGGCTCATTGAGCTTAAAAAAAATTCAGGAGGAGTGTTATGATTACCTATAAGAAATTGTTGGGGATAGTAACAGTTTTTTCGTTGGTTTTGGCATTGGCACTGATATGCACGGCTTCCACGGCGAGGTGCGACAACACAGTTGATAATGAAACATTTTCGAAAGCAACGGCCTCGGGATGGACATTGTCGGGTAGTGCAAAATTGACCGCCGCCAGCGGTGGTGTAGACAACGTTACTGGTGGGAGTGGATGGTTAAGACTTACAGATAACGTGACAAAAAATCAGGCTGGTTCAGCCGTCTATGGCACGGCATTTACAAGTGTACAGGGTGTGCAGGTATCATTCACCTATGCCTCTTATGGCGGCACTGGGGCAGATGGATTAACATTTTACCTCATTGATGGCGCCACGGGAGCCTCATCAATAACCACGGGCGCATCTGGTGGAGCACTCGGATATTCCTCCAACGGTTTAACCGGCGCTAACGGCGTAACAAATGGTTATCTTGGTATAGGATTTGACGAAGGGGGTTATTTCAGCAGTTCCTATGTTGGGACTTGTAGCTCAGGTTGCCCGGGGATTTCGCCGAACTCGGTCGCTATTCGTGGTTCAGGCAATAAGTTGATGGGATATAACTTTCTAACGAATGCCCCTGCTACGATAGCCACAGGCAGCAGGTCAGGCGCGAATACTGTAACTATTACAATTCTCGATTTTAAAGTTACCGTTGTCCTTAATGGCAAAACGGTTATTAACAATTACGACATTTCAACGGCGATTGGGCAGAGTTCAATGCCTGGGACATTCAAATTTGGTTTCTCAGCAGGTACAGGCGGGTCAACCAACATACACGAAATTAAAAATCTGAGTGTTACTTCGGTTACCGCGGACTATAACCTTGCCTTAGCGACACTTTACTCACTTTCCAACTACTTTGGTACACCGTATGGCAGCTTTACAGCATACACATATAACACCAGCATGTACTATGTCCAGGGGTTAACCAATGGTAATTTCCTTGTAGCATGGTCAGATGGGTCTATCCTTTTATCTTCCGGTGGCCAGTGGTTTTCTACGGGTCTGTATTGGAAGACATTCACTGACGTCATGAAGGCAAGCCAGGTGATTGGCAACTTCTACACTACGTCCGCTTCGTTTTATGGTGGCCTATATGGCGGCCTGACACAAGGATTAGATGCAACTGGTGTATACTATGTCCAGGGATTTAACAATGGTTATGCCATCGTAGCGTGGCCAGACGGATATGTATATATTTATGCTGGTGGTACAGCATACTCAACTTTAGGCTACCAGAGCGCTTATGAAGGTACTGCCTATGTAGGAAACGGGTACATATATACATTTACTAATGGACTTGCAAATGTATATAGCGGCGGTGTTCTGGGCAATAACGGCGCATTCTGGAAGTAAGCAAGAGGGGCAACCCTAAAACATAGGATTCTCGAGATCGCCCTGCCGGCTATGAACCGGTAGGGCGAATTTTTATCACATCTTTGTAAGAATTATGCGTTCCTTAGTGAGTCCACTATGTTCATGCGTGCTGCCTTTATGGCAGGAAGGACGCCTCCGGCTAAACCCATTATCAGGGAAAATGCAAACCCCGACAGGATTACTTCAAAGTTTATAGAAAACGTAAAGGCCAGCTCGGAAAATGTCTGCCAATTCATAGTGGATACGGTAAAAAACTGCAAAAAAGACGCAAAAAATAATCCTGCAATTCCTCCAACACCCCCCAAAAACAGTGATTCAGAAATAAATGCCGTCAGTATGCTAAGGCGTCCGAATCCCAGCGCCCTGAGCGTTCCGATTTCGGCTGTCCTCGTTGCGGTTGCCGTGTACATGGTTATCATAGCCCCGATTATCGCCCCAAGGGAAAAAATCAGGGTCAGGGATATCCCCAGTATCGTAAGAAACTTTGACATCATCTCAGACTGTTCCTCGTAGTAGAGGTTTTCACGCTTGACGTCAACTTTAAGGCGCGGGTCGCGGAGGATTCTCTCCTTTGCGGAATCAAACATATTGCCGCCATTTAGTTTAAAAATTACTGAGGAATACACGTTTCTCTTAAAAAACTGTGAAAGCACATTTACATCACCCCATATTTCTGAGCTGAACCCTCTGTTTTCGGCATCAAATATGCCCACCACCACCCAGTCCTGCATGGCAAAACGAAGACTCTGTCCAATGTCTGTTCCCTTAAATCCCTTTGCGATGCTTTTTCCTATAACAATCTCTGTTGAACCGGCACGGGGAAGCCTGCCCTCAGTGAGTTTAACTACCGGCCTTAGTTTGTAAGACTTATCCGTTACGCCGCGAATTGTCACATTAGCCGGTTTACCGGTTATTTTCTTAGGAAGGCTTACAAGTATTACCATTTCCCGTGCCGAGAGTTTTCGCCCGTCAACGTCTGTTTTTGCATTAGAGTGGCTTTCTATAATGTCTGCATCCTCGTGGGTTATCATGCTTTGCACCTCCACCCCCGCCGATTTCCTCAACACTACGGCGTTATCTGATGAGCCGGTTGTAACAAGTGTCTTGACAAGTCCATTTGAAAGCATCAGCACCGCTGCAAACACAAACACCACAAGCCCCATACCTAAGGCAGTCAGGGAGGTGGTCAGCCGCCGTCTGAGAAGGTTCCTAAGAGAATACTGCAACAAAAGCCCTATCATGCAATAGCCCTTAGCCCATCTGCTATGCGTATCTTAAGCGTATACCAAAGAGGTATGATACTTGCCAAAAGTCCCACAGCCAGTGAAATAACGGCATCTAACGCTATCGTCTCTAAAGACACATTGAAAACCGGCAAATACGCCGACATATAATCGCCAAATCCTTTGACTGCCGGAAATGTACACGCTATCGCAATCCCCCCGCCTACTATGGTTATAAACACCGACTCTCCGGCTATCATCATAAATAGATATAAAGGTTTAAATCCAAGGCTTCGAAACACCGAGTACTCACGTATGCGCTCACGGGCTGTCATTGCCATCGTGTTTGCCACAACAGCCAGTATTATAAATATCACAAGGAATGAGACTAATTGTACCGCGGTCAGGATTGTCTCCGTCATAGAGACAAAACTCATCTGAAACGCCTTTTCTGTCTCGGTAAGGGTCTCAGCCATTGAGTTTTTAAATAGTTTGTCCACTCGCTGAGCTACCTCGGCGGCGAGTTCAGGTTTAGCCACAGCAATAATGTACCACCCTATTGAGTCTGTTCCTCTGGCAGCGTTCATAGTTTTCAACTTTTCGTTAAGGTAATCCCAGTGAAAGATAAACTGAGTCTCATCAATGTTTTTATCCCGTCCCTTATAGATAGCACGTATTGTGAAATCCCAGTTTCCGGGGAAGATCGTACCCCGCAAGGTGACGGTGTCGCCAATCTTCCAGCCAAACCTTTTGGCAAGTTTTTCACCGACAACGGCTCCTTTCCTATCGGTAAGCAGCGCTTTTTTTTGCGACCCGGCAACCTGAAACTCAGGATAAAGCCCCAGAAACGATTTCATATCCATAGCGAAATTGGCAAAAAAATTCTTTTCGTCAATATATATGCCGCCAAACCAATTCCCGTATGCCACGCCTGCGACGCCTTCAACCTGCCTGATTTTTTCCTTATACGAGAGCGGTAAAAAGAAATTCAATGAAATTGCATTACGCGCAATGAGGCGGTTTGCGGCGGCTGCGTCAACCCCGGCATACCACGCATCTACCATGCAACGCAACATCCCAAACGCTAAAACCGCTACCGCTACCGCAAGCATTGTCAGCACCGTGCGCAGCTTATGCCTCAGAGAGTTTCTGAGTATCAGTTTTAGAAGGAACAACTATGTTTTCCCTATGTTTTCAGTGCCGCGTGTTGGTTTTCTATACATCCGGTAAGAACACCCTTGTCAAAGTTTCTGATGATATGAGCCGTTTCTGCCGCCCTCGGGTCGTGAGTTACCATAATTATGGTCTTGCCATGTTGAGCATTTAGTATTGTCATAAGCTCTAAAATATCTTTTGCGCTGTGGCGGTCAAGGTCTCCCGTAGGCTCATCCGCAACAATTATTGTGGGGTCGGTAACTATGGCGCGTGCTATGGCAACCCGTTGCTGCTGCCCCCCTGACAGTTGAGACGGGTAGTGCCTGGCTCTATCGAGAAGATTAACTACGCGAAGTGCCGCCGTGGCGTGCAGAAGGCGTTCCTTTTTACTAAGGTTTGTAAGAACAAGCGGAAGCTCTACGTTTTCTTGTGCGCTCAGCACGGGGATTAGATTATAAAACTGGAAAATGAAACCCACGTGAGTTGCCCGCCAGCGGGACAATTCCCTGTCGTTTAATGACGTAATATCCACGCCGCCCACTCGTATTGTGCCGCTTTCGGCGTGGTCTATGGCCGCGATGAGATTTAAAAGCGTACTCTTGCCCGACCCTGATGGCCCCATTAAAGCCAAAAACTCTCCCTCCTCCACCGACAGGGTCAACCCCTCAAGCACTGGAATCTTCTCGCTTCCACGTACATATGATTTCCAGACGTTTTCTATTTCAACTATAGGATTGATTTTACTTCTCTTTAATTTTGATCTTTTGGCCGTCTCTCAGGTTCGATATGCCAGAGGAGACCACTCTATCATTAACCTTAAGGCCCTCTGTAATTTCTGTCATATCGCCAAATGACCCGCCGGTTTTTATTGCGGTTTCCTTTAGTGTACCGTTGTCTGTAATAACAAACACCGATTGCCTGTTTTTTGAAATTGCGCTGACGTTCACAACAGTACGGGGGTATTTTTCAGAATCAGCTATGGCTCTGGATAGAAATGCGACCTTTGCGCTCATATCGGGAAGGATTTCCGGGTCTTTCTCAATGAAATTCACCTTAACTGCGATAGCCCCCTTTGTCCTGTCTGCCGTGGGGACTATCATATGAACGTTTCCGCGCAGGCGTTTATCGGGTATGGCGTCGAGGGTTATCTCACATGGCTGTGCGGCTTTGACCTTTGCTATGTTAGACTCAGAGACATCCACCTCCACCATAAGGGAACCTAAATCCGCTATGCTGACCACTGCCGCCTTAACGTTTGCGGTAGCGCCAAGTGGTGTGATGATATCTCCGACATCGGCGTTTTTTGTAAGAACGACGGCGTCAAAGGGGGCGCGTATTACGGTGTATTCGATGTTTACCGCGGCAGAGCGGAGGGCAGCCTCGCTGGCTCTGATTTTAGATTGGGCTGCACCTTTTTGAGCTGTTGCCGTCTGGTATTTCATCAGTGCATCGTCATAGTCCGAGCGGGAAATAACATTGGCGTCTGAGAGTTTTTTAAATCGTTTATAATTGACTTCCGCGTTTGTGAATTGCGCATGGGCTACGTCGAGTTCGTTTTTAGATACCTGAAGATTAGCGGCTGCCTGGTCTTTGGCCGCAATCACATCATTGTTTTCAAGCCTTGCAAGGATATCGCCTTTTTTTATCCGGCTTCCTTCCTCGACGTTAATAGAAACCAGCCGTCCCGTGATTTTAGAAGAAACAGCGGCTTTACGCTCTGCAACCACATACCCGCTTGCGTTTAAAATCGTCACAGACTCAGACGGATACATCAGCGACACTACCGACGCGTCAACCGTTAATACGCTGACCACCCTGACATAAAACCCGGCCGCGGCTATTGCTATCAGTACTATGACAATCAGATAGACGAGCTTTTTGGGTTGCTTTCGATTGACAACAGATGTTTTATCTATTTTTAGTTCACTAAGCCCTGCATCAGGCATAAATGATAATCTCCAATCGTCACGGTTCAGCGTGAACTTACGATTTATTTCCCAACCACAAGCACTACAAACGTGTCCTTAACCGGCACTGGACGTTGCTTTTTCCCGTCAGGTGCTTCAAATTGCGCGGTGGGCAGATATATGTTGTGTGTCTTGGTATCAATTGCCATCGTTCGGGCGCCCCGTTGTGTGATAACTGTATCTGCCACCTCAAACTTGCCGGGGGATGATTCCCGTACAATGGTCAGCGTGCCATCGCCATTGGCGCTGAAGGCAAGTCCGGTGCCCGTGTCGAAACCGTTGCCGTCAACGCCTTCGCCTATCGGTACGGTTGCGGTAACCTTGCCAATGTTTGTATCCAGAATCATCATTAACTTGTTATGGCATCCGGAAAAGACACGGTGGTGTTCAGGGTCAAATCCCATCCCTGTTGGCTCTTCGCATGGGCTGAGTGAATAGCGCTTCGTTACAGACAGCTTGCGGCTGTTGATTTCGACGACCTCATTAGTGTCTTCGATGTTTACGTAAATTTTACCGTTGCCGTCAGCCGCGGCAAACTCCGGCTTCCCTCCAAGGGCAATCGTTGCGGCAATCTCACCAGTGGCGGCGTTAAATACGGTGGCGTCTTTACTGCGGCCATTAAATGTGAACACCTGCTTAGTTTCCGTGTCATAGAGGATGGCGTCGGGGTTTTCTCCGGTTTTAACCGTAGCTGTTATTTTTAGTGTTTTGAGGTCGAAGATGGCGACCGTGTTGGCCTTGCCGTTGCTGATAAAACCGCGGTTCAGCTCCGGAGCGATGGCTATTCCATGTACGCCCGGCGTATCGGCAATATCGCCCACCGCTTTATTTGTGTCAATATCTACCACTATTACGTGAGTGCCGCGCGAGACATAGAGCCGCCGCGCCGCGCTATCCACGGTCAGGTAGTCCCAGCCACCTTCACCGCCAAGCTGGAGCTTATTGACTACATGGTAGCCTGCGTTGTCCCCTGCCGAACTACTCGACAGCAGCAGACCCATCAAAATCATCGTAAATAGTGTTTTTTTGCGTATGTCAACATGATTGTCTCCTTTTGGGGCAGGGTAAGGATTAAAGGATTAACGACGAAGGGGGGTAACCCCCCTTCACCCGTATTTACGAATAACTACTCCCCGAAGGTCTTCATTATCGCGCCCGTCCCCGCCGATGTGACCATTTGGGCGTATCTGGACAGGTAGCCGGTCGTTATCTTGGGCTTAATCGGCTTCCACTTCTTAAACCGCTGTTTTATTTCGTCACCAGAGAGCAATATATCAAGGCGTCTTTCGTGTATATCTATCTTTATTTTGTCGCCGTCTCTGATTACCGCTATCGGGCCGCCCTCCATCGCCTCAGGCGAGACATGCCCTATACACGGGCCGCGCGTACCGCCGGAGAACCGGCCATCGGTTATCAGGGCCACCGATTCACTCAGCCCCATGCCCGCTATTGCCGCTGTTGACGTGAGCATTTCCCTCATGCCAGGGCCGCCTCTTGGGCCTTCATATCTTATCACCACCACGTCGCCAGGCCATATTTTGCCCTCCAGTATTTCCTTTATTGCGTCGTCCTCAGAGTCAAACACGCGCGCCGTACCCTCAAACCTCATCATCTTCTCTATCACCGCCGACTGTTTTACAACGGCACCGCCCGGGGCAAGCGTACCCTTCATAATAGCTATGCCGCCCTGCGCGTGGTATGCCTTGTCTATTGGCACGATGACCTCCTCATCTTCAATGGCCGCGTCTGCTATTATTTCAAACACCTTGCGTCCCGATACGGTTATGTTGTCTTGCATGAGGTGTGCGAGCCTTTTTTGCACCGCGGGGATGCCACCGGCGTAGTGCAGGTCTTCAAGGTAGTGATGACCGCCGGGAAGCATGTTCGCTATATGCGGCGTGGTCTTACTCAACTCGTCAAACACATCTATGGGCAGCTTTACGCCCGCTTCATGGGCTATCGCCGGTATATGCAGCACCGTGTTGGTTGAACCACCCAGTGCGGTATCAACCCTTATGGCGTTTTCAAACGCTTTTTTCGTCATTATCTTTCTGGGTGTTATCCCTTTTTTTACCAGCTCAATTATCCTTCGGCCACTCTCAAAGGCGATTCGCTTCTTCTCTGATGATACGGCAAGGGCAGAGGCACAAAATGGCAGGGACATCCCTATGGATTCCGTCACGCAGGCCATCGTGTTGGCCGTGTACATGCCCTGGCACGAACCCGCACCCGGACAGGCACACATCTCAAGCGCCTCAAGCTCTTTGTCCCCTATGAGACCCTGTCTGTGTTTAGCGATGGCCTCAAATGTGTCATTAACCAGCGACAGGCGCTTGCCCTTCAGGTGGCCGGAGTGCATTGGCCCGGCCGTTACTATTATGGATGGGATATTTACCCGTGCCGCGGCCATCAGCATCGCCGGGGTTATCTTGTCGCAGTTAGTCAATAATACCAGCGCGTCAAACTGATGCGCGTTTGCTATTGCCTCTACCATGTCGGCTATCAGCTCTCTCGATGGAAGCGAATAGTGCATCCCGCTATGTCCCATAGCCAGCCCATCGCATATGCCGGGCACACCAAAGAAAAAAGGATATCCCCCGCCCGTATGAACCCCTTTCTCTATAAAACGCTCCAGCTCCCTCATCCCCACATGACCGGGGATTACGTCGGTAAAACTGCTTGCAACGCCTATGAAGGGTTTGTTTATTTCAGACTTAGGGATGCCCGTTGCATAGAGCAGCGCCCTGTGCGGTGCCCTGTCCACGCCTTTTTTTATCTTATCGCTTCGCATTATCTCGTGTCTCCTTCATTGTTTCATATTATTTCGGAGCGCGCCGGACTAATTCACCGAGCGCTTATAGTCTCTTATCATCTCCGCTATCCTGTCCTTCTTGTAGAGTTTTGTCTTTTGCAGTTCCTTCCTTTTGATGTCCTCTTCGGTCGTCAGGTATCTCTTCTTGTCAAACTCGTCTATCTGAGTGTCGAGATGCCTGTGGTCTTCCTCCAGTTGCTTGAATAACTCGTTTTGTTGTCTCAACTGCTCAATGATCTCCGCTTCCGTCATTTTGGCCTCCTTAACGTAACGTATTAACAGGGCCGCTGGCCCTCATGATTTAATATCCAATCCCTTACTTTTACCCATTATCAAGTTGCCCAGAGAGTATGCCAGAGGGTACGATTGTTCGATGCAGTCGTTTACACTTATTCCAGTGTATGAGTTCCCATGGAGGAAGAGTCCGTCGTGCGCCTTGAGCGATTCATTAATGCCGCCTAAAAGGGCTGCGTGCCCCTTATTATACTGTGGTATGGCCTTCTCGTGTCTGAATATCTTTACCATTTCTGGCGTACCTTTTATTTTTATTATATCAGAAAGTTCGGAAAATACGGTATCAATTATTTTTTCGTCGTCAAGGGCTGCAACGCCACCCGCCCTTGCCCCCCCAAGCATTGTGCGAAAGAGCATATACCCCTCTGGTGCCCTGCCGCCAAAGGTGTTTGAGTCACAAAGGGTTCCCAGTATCTTCCTGCCCTCTTTGTACGGGATAAGAAAACCAAACCCGTCGAAGTCACTCTTCACCGCCTCCCGCTTAAATGCCATTGACACAACCGTTACGTATGGATAGGGGATCCTCGCCAGATGCAGTGAGAGATTCTTATCGAGGGCATATAATATGTCAGCCGCGGCGTGTGCCGGGGCGGCAAGTACCACTATGTCCGCCTCCTCAGCCGGGGCGTCTTTGAAATGGATATGATACTTATTCGCCGTCTTTTCTATCGCGGTAACGCGGCTGTTGTTGACAAGGGCGCTGCCAAGTTTTGCGGCGAGGGCGTCAATTAATGCGCCCATCCCGTCCTGAAATGAGGTCAAAATTCCCCCAGGACCGGCCGATACGCTTTTGCCCGTCTCTCTTGCCGCCCATTTCATCTTCAGCATTCCAACTATCAGGCCCCCATATTTGGCCTCAAGGTTATATATCTTAGGGAAACACGACTTTAATGACAGCAGCGTCGAATCCCCCGCGTAGATGCCCGACGCCATAGGGTCAATAAGTGTCTCATAGGCCTCGCGCCCAAGCCTTCTTGTGGCAAACTCAGAAAGTGTCTCATCAGTGGAGGACGAACGCCGCGCTATGGTTTCGAGGACTATCCTCGCCCGCCCGCGCACGCTGAGCAGGTTGGATTGAAAAAAATCTAATACACCCTCCGGTATGCGATTAAGCCTGCCTTTTGAGAACACATATCTGATTCTTGCCCTGTCGCTGCTTCTCAGTGGCATGAGGCCGAGGCTTGCCGCAAACTCAAGGGTCTTGGGCCTGTTATTGAGAAAGCCGTTTACGCCGCCCTCAAGCAGAAAGCCGTTGTGTCTTTCAGTCCAAATCTTACCGCCGGGGCGCGCCAGCTCCTCATATATCGTCAAATCGGCATTGGGACATTGCTCTTTTAATAAATACGCGAGGGCAAGCCCCGAGATGCCGCCGCCTATTATGGCCGTCTTCATATCCCGACGCGCGGGCAATTCCGCTGTTTCATCCGCCCCCCTTTTGCCGTACCGTCGGCAAATCGTTATTTAAGCTCATCAAGTATGAGGGTCTTTAGTGCCTGTATAAACACCGGGTGTGTGTTTAACGCACTAACCCTCTTTAGGATTATACCACGTTTTAATGCAAAATCCCTATAAAAAATATCTATCTCATATAAAGTTTCTATGTGGTCAGAGACAAAACTTATCGGCACTACGAGGATGTCCTTTACGCCAGCCTCAGAGAGTTTTATAATCGTAGCTTCTGTTGAGGGTGCAAGCCATTTCACGGGGCCGCTCCTGCTCTGATATGAGAGATGGACTTCATAGCCATTGAGTGCCGCAGTGAGGGCGGCGATAGTCCTGTTAATCTCCGCAACATAGGGGTCGCCCTGTGTAATAAAATACTCCGGCAGGGCGTGGGTGCTGAAGATTATATGGGGGCGTCTGCCTCCAAACTCCGCAATCCCATTGTTGATAAGTTCAGTAAGGGCGGCGATATAGAGGGGGTTGTCAGGCCACGACCTTATATACCGGCAGTGTGCGGGGTATATTTTCTTTGACAACACACGCTCAAGTTCAGCAAACGAAGACCCTGTTGTGGCAAGGCTGTAATGGGGATAGAGTCCTACCGCGACGAATTCTCTTATACCTGCGTCATAGGCGGTTTTTACCGCGTCCTCAATATATGGACGCCAGTATCTCATGCCGGTAAATACGGCAAAGGGAGGTTTTCCTTCAGGGCTGCCTTCGTTTAGGGCATTCGACAGTGCTTCTGACTGGGCGGCTGTGATGCGCACAAGGGGGGAGGCACCGCCTATTTGGGCGTACATGGCGCGGCTCTTCTTTGCCCTAGTGGCGGCTATCAGGGCGGCTATCGGCCTTTGCATAAACGGCGGGCCAAGCTTGATTATCAGCCTGTCTGAAAACAGGTTATAAAGAAACGGGCGCACGGCCTCAAGCGAATCAGGCCCGCCGAGGTTTAATAGTAAGACGCCAATTGTCTCCATGTTATCGCTCCTTTAAAATATCAAATAATTTGCAATTACTTAATACCAATACTGCTTAATCTTCCTTATCATATGGGGTGAGATACTATTTCACCGAGTTTTCTTTCTAAGCAATTGCCAACTTCACCAGCAAATAAGACGAGATGCCCTATGTATGTTCGTATCTGTTCATACGTCAGAGAAGAAGGAGAGCCATCTTCATGAATTATTTTATTACGATAGCCAGTGAGCGCATTTACAGATGCAGTAATATCAATTTGAACAGGTGACCCCGCCTCACTCGACATACTTTCTTGAGTCTCATAAACTGGACAGCAATCAAAAATATCTTCTACGCCTATTCTTTTAAATAGCTTTACAATGGCTTTTGGACCGTGCTTACCATAGTCGAAAGAGTTATCAATATCTAATGATTTAATTGGCCTTTCAGAATCCCATATCTCTGCAATTTTATGTAGTGTAGTTGATGTTGAATTTTTGCCTGACTTTAAAGCTCCAAGAAAATCATCCTTCATTATGAGATATTGCGATGATAAAATCTTTATTGTCTCCGGTAATTTGATAGGCATTAGATTTGCTTCTTCCAATTTGAATCCAAACTCCTCAACTATTTCTTCTAAAAAATTCTCGAACTTGGCACTCAACAATAATATTGCAACTTTATTGTAAATAGAATAGGTATGTGCTTCACGTTCGCTTTTTATGGCACACTCCACGAGAAAATCTACTTCTTTTAAAGCTTCCCTGAAAGTTTCGATACGTTGAAAGGAACTCGGCATTTAGATTGTCACGATTTTCATCATTTCTTTATACCATGTAGAAAGTCTATACTCAAGTTTGCTTTTATCAGATGTAGCATATAAAATGGCTTCATTGAACTTCGTATCTGTCTGCGGCAAGTTTGTATATAATTTCAGCAATTCATTCTTGACAGATTTGAGGCGCTCATGTGACACGTAACTTAGACCGACCATTGCAACATCCATTAACGCCCTGTTTAGCGGTTTATCTGTTGTACCCTCAACTGGATTAATGCGACGAAAGGCGGGCTTTTCAAACATAAAGGAGACCTTTTCAACCGTATTCGTAAAGAGAGATTCTAATGATTGGGCTTCATCAGGTGCGATATTTTTCTTCAACTCCATATACTCATTTAGGAAAGTTCTCATCCTACCTGGGTAGCCTTTTACAGTGCCAGTCTTAGGATCAAAGGCCGCATGTAAAGCAAGGAAGCGTAAAGCTAATTCAGCGTCAGAGAATCTCTTATGGGGCTCAACAAACCCCAAGCATTCAAGATAAGAAGTATTTTTCGTTAATTTTTTAAGAAGCCGAATAAAGGGACCACGATAAAGACAATTTCTCAATTCTTGTTCATTCAATTTTATTGAGCCACGATTTAAGCGCATGAAAATATCGTATTTAATTTCAGGATGTGATTCAGATAGAATGACAATTGTGCGAATCATACCGTTCTTTAAAAGTCTTTGAGCCTTCGGATTTAATGTGCTGAACTGCTGTCTGTTAAGTTCAGAAAGCACGTCAAGGCCTGTAAGTTTGAATTCGTTATCCATAAATCGTCTAAGAGAATTCAGACGTTGCAACCCATCCACAACTATCCACCTACCTTTAACATCTTCTGCTACATAAATAACTGGGATGGGGACATTCAGCAGGATTGATTCAATGAGTAACGAGGCTTTCTTATTGTCCCATATGTAGTATCTTTGGTAATCTGGATCAAGAATAATATCCTTATTCGTAAGCTTGGCATAGAGATCGCTAATACTCTTATCGTATGCCTGTGTTTGGAGCTTGCGTTCTTCTTTAGGAATTTCTTCGGAGGCAATATTATCATCATTAGTTTGATCATCAAATTCACTCTCTTCATTGATTGTCTTGTCTTTTGCCATATAGAGGCTCAGTCCTCTTTTAATCTCTGGTTCCAAAACGATATTGCCTAAGACTTTCTTCATAACGAATTAAAGATAGCATATCTATAGGCGATATGTCAATGCAGGGACGAGGCGAAGCCGCATTGTTAATATACCATATCCCCTGGCCATGCGCTTACACTATGGTTAACCGGCATCGTGTACGATTTTAACCAGTGTCTTTACGTTTTCCGGCGGTGTTTCAGGCAGGATGCCGTGGCCGAGGTTGAATATGTGCGCCCTTGCCCCTTTTGCCTTCTTGATAATGTCCACCGCCATTTCTTTTATATGGTTTTTTGTGGAAAAAAGCACGCACGGGTCAAGGTTGCCTTGCACGGTGAGTTTTTTACCTATCTTTTTAGCCGCCTCCGCCATGTCTATTCTCCAGTCCACGCCCATTACATCGGCACCTGCGCCCACCGCGATGTCAAGGACTCCGGCGCAGTCGTTTACGAAATATATAACGGCAACACCGAGGGGTTTTAGTGCCTCAATTACCTTTTTCGCATAGGGAAACGCCGCCACCTCGTAGTCCGACGGCGCAAGCGCCCCCGCCCATGAGTCAAACAGTTGGACGGCCTGCGCCCCGGCCTTTATCTGGGCAGAAAGATATGCTATTGTGGTCTCAGTTATTTTATCCATCAGCGATGTAAAAAGCTGTGGGTCGTTGTATATGATTCGCTTGGTTTTGAGGAAGTTTTTCGAGCTGCCCCCTTCAATCATATATGTGGCCGCCGTGAATGGGGCACCGGAGAAACCAATGAGCGGGACTTTCAATCCCTTGCGAAGTATTCTGATAGTATCAAGCACATAGGGGACGTCCTCATCGGGATTTATTACCTTTAATTTGTCGGCGTCTTTTTGGGTTCTGATTGGATTGCTGAATTTTGGGCCTTTCTTTTCGTAAAATTTGAGCTTAAGCCCCATTTTCTCTATGGGTATCAGGATGTCCGAAAATAGTATCGCCGCGTCAACGCCGAGTATGTCAACCGGCTGTGTGGTAACCTCCGCCGCCAGCTCAGGGGTCTTGCAGAGGGTCAAAAAATCCACTTTCTCGCGAATCTTACGATACTCAGGCAGATAGCGCCCCGCCTGACGCATAATCCACACAGGCGTATAGTCTGTCTCTTTGCCCATGCAGGCATTTAAAAAAGTGTTATTCATGGGGCAACTTGCCTCCTTGTTTTTTTGACTCATTGAGCTGATGGGGCTGATAGCCGCAAAACGGTTCCTCTTCCATATAATCGCCGCACATAGAATATGCCCTTGCGCGGCATCCTCCGCACACCTTAATAAACTCGCACCTGCCGCACCTGCCCTTGTAGCTCTTGAAATCCCTCAAGTCCTTAAAGAGAGTGGAATTTTCCCAAATGTCTTTAAACGGCTGCTCTTTTATATTACCCGCCGGTACGTGGAAATAACTGCACGGCAGCACCCGGCCATCAACGTCAATAAGGCATATAAGCTGCCCGGCTATGCAGCCCTTGCTGCCGCCGGTTGAGAATTTCAGCGTACGCTGCCTCATCTTTTCGCCGTCTTTCTTAGCGCGCTGTAAGACGATCCTGTAATAATGCGGGGCACATGTCGGCCTGACGAGCATGTCTGTCTCATTTTTTTCCATATCATAGTGCCAGTTGAGTATCTTTTCGTAGTCCTCCTTCGATATAAGCTCGTCCATGATGTCGTGGCCCCTGCCTGTGGGTACTATCATAAACATGTACCACGCCGTAGGGCCGAGGGATTTTACGAGTTCATAAACCGCGGGGATTGCCTCCTGATTTCTCTTCGTAAATGATGAGTTTATTATGAATTCTATACCTTGTTGTTTGAAAAGCCGCGCGGCGGCAAGCGTGCCGTCAAACGCCCCCTTGTGTTCTCTGAAATTATCGTGCATCTCTGCTGTAGGACCGTCAATGCTTAAAGAGACGATCTTAATGCCAGCGTCCTTTATTGCAGCGCAGACGGCGTCCGTCACCAGTGTCCCGTTTGTGGCAAGACACATGCGAAGCCCTTTAGAGACGCCGTATCTGGCAATATCGAACACGTCTTTACGAATAAGCGGCTCCCCACCCGTGAGGACAATGACGGGACTAGCATAGCCCGATATGTCATCAAGGACGCGGCAGGCCTCATCAAAGGTAAAATCAGGGTGGCCGCTTACGGCTGCCTCGCTTGAAGAGCGGCAGTGCACACAGCGCAGGTTGCACCGTCGGGTTATCTCCCACGCTATCCACTTTGGTTCAAACTCCACTGACTGGCTCTGCCTCCTCATGTAGATTATCAGGGTGTCTAAAGAACACCCGCTCTTTCAGGGCCTCAATGAGCGGCCCGAATGTGGCGGGATTAATTGCCGATATGCCAACCGCCCCGTATCTTGTTATAAAACCCTCTATCTCGTCCTCAGGGATTTTATCTGTTTTGTTGAACACAAGTAAAGTGGGTTTGTCGTCAATCATGAGGTCTTTCAATATATTTTCTACGGATTCGATATGCTGGTCAAATCTTGGGTTGGACGCGTCAACGAGATGCAGAAGGGTGTCGGCGTCCTCAAGCTCCTCAAGGGTGGCCTTAAACGCGGTGATGAGGTCGCGCGGCAGGTCCTTAATAAACCCCACGGTGTCGGTTATGATGACGTCCCGCTCCTGGGGGAATCGAAGCCTGCGCGTAGAGGTGTCCAAAGTGGCGAACATCTTATCCTCAACGAACGCGGCGCTTTCGGTGAGGTTGTTAAGCAGTGTGGATTTACCCGCGTTTGTGTAGCCGACGATAGAGACGATGGGCAGCGTACTACTGCTGCGGCGGGCGCGGCGCTGTACGCGTGCCTTTGAGAGTTTTATGAGTTCTTTTTCAAGTATGTTTATTCTGTCTCTGACGCGGCGGCGGTCTATTTCGAGTTTCATCTCACCCGGGCCGCGTCCTCCTATGCCCCCTGTGAGGCGCGACATGGCGGTGCCTTTTCCTGTGAGGCGTGGGAGGCG
Source organism: Candidatus Magnetominusculus dajiuhuensis (assembly GCF_046044395.1). NCBI lineage: Bacteria > Pseudomonadati > Nitrospirota > Nitrospiria > Nitrospirales > Nitrospiraceae > Candidatus Magnetominusculus > Candidatus Magnetominusculus dajiuhuensis. Next base: position 28,042 of record NZ_JBJUSG010000006.1, read on the forward strand.
GTATTTTAACTGGGCAAGCTCCACCTGCACCTTGCCGTCGCGGCTCATAGCGCGGCGCGCGAAGATATCAAGAATCAGAGCCGTTCTGTCAATGACCTTTATCTCGGTCAATTCAGCAACGGCCAGCGTCTGTGATGGCGAAAGATTTTCGTTGAACACAAGAAGGCTTGCCCCTTTTCCCAGTGCGTCAATAATTAGTTCCCTGAGCCTTCCAGCGCCAAGCAGGTATCTGGGGTTTATGGTCTTGGGGCGTTGGATTACCCTGTCAACGACGGCGATGCCGCTTGCGGCGCACAGCTCCTGAAGCTCATCAAGGGACTCTTCCATTTCGTGTTTCTGGCCCTGGGATACTGATATTATAATGGCCTTTTCACCATTCGTGTCTGCCGCTTCCGGGCGCTGTCTGCCCATTTCCTCTTCAATAGCCCCGACATCGGCGAGGAAATCAATTGTATCGTTGTAGAAATTGGCGGCGGGGTTAATTTCATATGGCTTATCGCCTGTTTGGGCGGTCAGATGTGCGGCGTAAAACCTGTCGGGCAGGTTGTCCTTTACGCCAATGGCGGCAATGTAGTCAAAGCGCAGGAGGGCGAGGTCGGTAAGGTCATCGTTGGTAAGCGGCTCGTTTTTCAGATGTGTATGGACAAATCTCAGGCCGCGCAGGTATTTCTTTCCAAGCGGGTAGCTGTGCTGAAGGTCTGGCAGGAATATGGAGTTGGAATCGCCTATGATGACATGGCTTATCGTGCCAGCGCGTGTGATAAGCACGCCAAGCTGCCTGTTAATCTCTGAGGACTGCTCTGTGAGATAGCGGGCAAGCTCCTGAGAGATAATCCGGGTTGGCTGAACTTTCCGGCGATAAATCTTCTCAAGGCCAGAGACGGTCTTTTTACTGATGCCCTGCGTATTGCCATAAACCACCACAGAGGTATTTTACCACAACTACCATAGGATAAAGGGGTAGTTTCTTATGAATGTACAATAGCTTTTGACTTAGTTTGCAGCTTAGTTTATAATTTAAGTATGAAGGTAAATATTCATGAGGCGGCGGCTCATTTATCAAAGCTGATAAACAGGGTAAGTGGCGGCGAGGAGATAATAATAGCCAGAGCTGGTAAGCCTGTTGCCCGGCTTGTACCTGTTGGCAGCCGGCCTGTAGAGAGAATCCCTGGCACCGCTAAAGGTAAAATTATCCTGCATGAAGATTTCACCGCTCCATTAACCGACGACGTGATTGATTCCTTCTACAAATGAGAGCCTTACTGGATACCCATACTTTTCTGTGGTGGATAACTGGGAGTGGGTTGCTATCAGGCAGGGCTGTGCGTTTTATTAGCGATGTCAGGAGTGAGCTATACCTTAGCGCTGTCAGCGTGCTGGAGATAGTAATAAAGACACAGGCAGGAAGGTTGTCTTTGCCAGAGACTCCAGAGATATTCATAGCAGATCAAATGGTTATAAATTCTATACAGTGCTTGCCAATGAACATAAACCACGCCTTTCGTTTATACACCCTGCCTATGTACCACAGGGACCCATTTGACAGACTGCTTGTTGCCCAAGCGCAGTTTGAAGAATTACCAATAGTTACGAATGACCAATTTATTAAGCAATATGACGTCAAAATTATTTGGTAAATCGTCAGTTAGCCCAACCATATTTAGCCGCTCCCTTAGCTTTTTCCTGATGGCATATGAATAAGGCATAACGATTTTCCGGCTGTGACAATGATATAATATATCACAGGAGATGATTAAGTGGAACAACGGCACAGACAATTTATAGTTGATGAGACGGGCAACAAAACAGCGGTAGTTTTGCCGTTGGAAGAGTATGAGGATCTCATCGGGGACATTCATGACCTTGTAGTTATAGCCGAAAGAAAAGACGAACCGGCTATTGATTTCGATAAATTTAAAGAGAAATTGTTGTCCGATGGATTCATTTAGAATTCAGTGGAAAAGTTCCTCTGAGCATGATATTAAGAGAATTGACAGGCGGTATTGCCTCAAGAAAAAATCTGCATGAAATAGTGGGCTTGACCGGTGCGCGGTGAATTAATTATTATTCAGATATGCTTGTTCATTAGCAGGAGGTAGATACTATGGAAATAGACGTAAATATTGACGGCAAATCCCTATCAATTGATATAGAAAATCCATATAAGGCCGATTTGCCCAAAGTGGCAAAGGAAATTGATGATTTTGGCGGCCAGATGGGCATAGAATTATCAAACCTTGACATCAGGGGTCTCCTTGGGAGGATGATAAAGGGGGTTGCTGGCTGCGAACACGGCTGTCCGGCTGACGCAAAGAGCCTCGTGTACCACGGATACGGCAAGTTTAAGATGCGCTATGTGGATGGCGGGATATTGTCGGCCTATTGTGAGTTTCAGGACAAGAGGTCTTTAGAGCTGAAGGTTTTCCCGGGATTCTAGGCGTGGCGGACTCCAAAATCGCCCGTGGTGGAGGCAACTGGATATATGGCCTTAATCCGGTTATAGAGGCCCTGCTCTCTGACAATGGCGGCGTGTCAGTTGTATGCGTCGGGAAAACCTGCAAGAGTATAGAAAAACTAAGCAGTTGCGCGGCCACAAAATCCGTGCCCGTAAATATTGTTGGCAAAGACTATTTTGACAGATTTGGAAACGTCTCCCATCAGGGCGTGTGCGCGTTAATAGAAAGGAGAAATTTACTGTCTATTGATGAGCTGATACGAAGGGCGCCACCTGAGCCTGTGTTTATCATCCTCGATGAGATAGAGGACCCCGGGAATTTTGGTGCCATACTAAGGACGGCCGAGTGCGCCGGTGTGGATGGGGTAATCTTTCAGTTGCGGCGCAACGCGGGGATAACCGCTGTCGTTGAGAAGGCCTCGTGCGGGGCGGCGGGGCTTGTGCCTCTGTGTGTCATATCAAACATCAAAAATGCAATCCGGGCGCTGAAAGAACGAGACGTCCTGATTTGCGGGGCGGACTCAGAGACGGGCGTGTCTTTGTGGGAGGTTGATTTTACCTCATCAACGGCCTTTGTTCTTGGCTCCGAGGGGCGGGGGTTGAGAAGGACAGTCAGGGAACTTTGTGATACCGCCGTGAAAATCCCGCTGTACGGGAAAATAAAATCGCTGAATGTCTCCGTTGCCGCAGGGGTTCTATTGTTTGAGCGTAAGAGACAGGGGGAAATAAAAAAAAAATAATCTACGGGGCGCGGCATTAATAAAACATGTACAATTTTTTTTAAATATGTTATAATCACTCAAAGGTGGGTAACTACTCAAGGATGGTGAAAAGATTATGATGGATGAAAACCAGATGGCCGGCAGGACAGAAACTTCCCACAATGTGCTTATCGTGGAAGACGACACCGCGCTGCGAAAGCAGGTTTGCTTTGCCGTCGAAAAGTACTACACCGTTTACGAGGCGCAAAATCGGAAAGAGGCAATTCGCATTCTCAAAAACGCGGACATATCTGTGGCAATCCTTGATCTTGGGCTTCCTCCGGCGTCAAACGCGCCCGACGAGGGTCTGAAGATTATAGACTATATCATGGAGAACTCCGAGACAAAAATACTTGTCCTTACAGGGCAGGACAGCGAGGACGTGACGGCGGCCTCAATAAGGCGCGGGGTTTTTGACTATATACCCAAGCCCGTCAACATGGAAAAAGTAATTTACGCCATTGAAAGGGCGGTTCTTTTCAGGGAATCCGAGCAAAGAATCGGAGAAGAGGGTGTAAAACAGATACACGTCAGCGCCAAACTTGGCGATGGCCTGCAGTCAATCAGAGAAGAGGCCGAGAGGAAACTAATCCGCAAGGTACTCCTTGAGAACAATTACAATATCTACAAGTCTGCCAAGATAATAGGCATAAGGCGTGAGAATCTCTACTATTTCATCAAGAAATTCGGCTGGAAAATAATGAGGAATGCCGTTTAGGGGAAACCCTGCCGTCTTCGTCTGTGCGGTAGCAGCCGCGTTTGCTGCTGCCGTGTGTGCGGTGTGTTATTTAAGGGCGATGAGGGCAAACAGATTCGCGAGTGTCATCCTTGAGCTGTCGGAATTAAATGAGCGCGTGCAGTATGATGTGGCCATGTTCTTGTCAGAGATTCCCGCTTATCTTGAAAAAATTCGGGTCAGTGACTTCGCCTACAGCGTCTGCCACGGGGGGACAAGTTTTAAGAAAGAACTGTCAGGCGATGGCGTCTCTATCGTCAAAGCCTGTGACGACGGTGACGTAAGGGTATCCTTTACGCTGGTGCCGCCCGCGGTAGCCCTAAAGACACTCTACACATTAGTGCTGGAGCATATTGTTTTGATTATCAGGCAGGATATGCTTATGAAAATCAGGACGCTTAATGACGCCTTCACAAACGTCTTAAAGGTTCAGGTCTTCGTGCAGCATGACATCAAGAACATCGCACAGTTTATCCAGACGTCTTACTATAATCTTCAAAACCTCACGGACGAGGCCGATGAACTACGATATGTAAGGTATTTAAAGGACTCCTACGCCCCACTGATGTTAAAGGCGAATAAGATAATAAACACGCTGAATCTGAAGCCCTCTGATAAGCCGCCTGCTATGATGACAATCAAAATTGAGGATGTGCTGCAACAGTTGGTAAGCCTGTACCATTTACCATGTGAAGTCAGGGGGAAAGGCTCTGTTTACGCCAACGAGGGGACGATTTTTTTGATCTTCGACAATTTAGTAAAAAACATGTATGATAAATACCTTGAAGAGGAGTTGGAATTATTGATAGAGATAGCTGACGAGCCTGACAAGATAAAGGTTTCAGCCTTTGACTCTGGCAGCCCTATTGCGGATATTGAAAGGATATTTGAGCCGTTTTATTCCACAAAGTCCGGGGGCAGTGGCGTCGGGCTGTTTCAGGTCAGGGCGCATGTCAACAAACTCGGAGGCACGGTAACCGCGCGAAACATTGAAAAGGGCGTCATATTCGACATAACCCTGCCTAAGAGTTCCCCCGCCCCTGATGGGTAATTATCTGATGATGAGAGTTGCAGCCAGCTAACACGTACTGCATGAGCTTTTGTGGCAACCGCCGCAGTCACCTCCGCTGTGGACATGCTTGTCAGTTCCCGACACTCCAAACAGTGACATCTTCTTCTTTACGTCCTTTGAGCCGCATTTCTCGCACTGCACCACCGTGTTTTTACTAACTATCTGCTCAAAATCGCAGTCACATTTACTACATTTATATTCAAAAATCGGCATAATCAGTCCTCCTCAGATGTCTATTTAATAAATAAGTTCAGGAAAGTTTCATTGCCTCTCTTATATCCACCATCGTCTTTTCGGCCTCTGCCGCGGCGCGCTTGTTCCCCTCATTTAGAATATCGTCAAGCATGGATGGGTTGTTAATCAGCTCATGCCGTTTGTTCCACAGCGGTTCAAGCTCTTTGAGGATATTATTAATTAGAATTCGTTTACAGTCAATGCAACCTATCCCTGCGGTCTTACAGGCAGCCGCAACACGCCCTATTTCCTCGGCGGACGAAAATATCTTATGCAGCGCATAAACTGGGCAGAGTTCCGGGTCGCCTTTGTCCGTTCTTCGCTTTCTCGCCGGGTCGGTCATCATTGTCCTGATCTTTTTTTCAATTAACTCCGGCGTGTCGCTCAGATATACGGCATTGTCGTAGCTCTTTGACATCTTTCTTCCATCAAGTCCAGCCACTTTCGGCGATTCTGTAAGCAGTGCCTCAGGCTCAATCAGTATCCCCTTGCCGTATAGAAATTCAAAACGCCTCGCCAGCTCGCGCGTCAGCTCAAGGTGCGGGATTTGGTCAACCCCGACGGGGACATACCGCGCCCGGTAAATCAATATATCGGCGGCCTGAAGCACGGGATAGCCAAGAAACCCGTATGTGTTTAAGTCCTTGTCTTTTATCTCGGTCTGCTTTTCTTTATACGTCGGCACGCGCTCAAGCCATCCAAGCGGGGTTATCATACTTAATAAAAGATGCAATTCGGCGTGCTGCTTCACCACGGATTGCAAAAATATCGTGCATTTCGACGGGTCAAGCCCTGCCGCGATAAAATTAATGAGCATATCTCGTTTGTAGTCCGCTATCGGCGCGGGATTGGCGTAATTGCTCGTAAGGGCGTGCCAGTCAACTATGCAGTAGAAGCAGTCATATATGTCCTGCGCCCGCACCCAGTTTTTAAGCGCCCCGGCGAAATTTCCCAGATGCAGATACCCGCTTGGCTGCATCCCGCTTAACACCCTGTCTTTCATATAACACTCCTCACATTAAACCCCCAAACGGTATAATAAACAGGCTTATCAGAAACTTAATAAACACCTGTATGGGGTATATTATTATCCTCGCCAGCCCGGTCATCCACAGGATTAGTACAATATAAATCCCGTAAGGCTCAAGCCTGCTGAACATGTAAGCCTGTCTTGGGGGCAGCAGGCTTAGGGCGATTCTGCCCCCGTCCAGAGGCGGTATGGGGATTAGATTAAAGGCCGCTATAAAAATATTAAAAGACACGCCGTACTGGAGCATCTGCAGCACCGGCGGGATAATCTTAGACGAAAGCAAATCAGAACCCTCAATAAAGTGCGGCAGCACCTTATAAAGCATAAGCAGAGTAAAGAGACTGAAAATCGCAAGGATGATGTTCATAACCGGCCCGGCGGCAGAGACAAGGGCGGAGTCCCTTCTGGGATTTGTAAGATTACGATAATCCACGGGGACGGGCTTGGCAGAGCCGAAGATAAACGTCCCATTAGATACGATAAAAAGCACTATTGGCAGTACCACAGTGTTGACCGGGTCTATATGCGCCAGAGGATTAAATGAGAGTCTGCCCATAGAGCGGGCGGTTGGGTCGCCGAGCTTATCAGCAACCCACCCATGCGCCACCTCGTGAAACGTAATCGCGAAGAGAATCGGTATCGCCGCAACCGTCAAACTCCTCAGTATGTTGACTATATCCAATGGTCAGATTTCACTTAATATCTTGTCTATTATCGTCCTTGCGGCAACGATCGGGTCTATAATCACGCTGTCCATGTCCTTTGCCTCTCTCTTGTTGGTAAGGAATGTTATCCTGTCCTGCATCCTTTCTCTGAGGTAAGACAGATAGCGCCTGTCTCTTGAGGGTTTGTATTTCTTTTCAAAGTCAGCGCCGAAGAGTTCTTTGCCATTTTTGGGGATCATAAGCCCCTGGAATGCCTTCCACTCCTTCCATTCGATAGTGCCGCGAATGAGTTCGGTCATGATCTTTAGGGACAGGGACTTTGGAATATCAGTAAGCTCGTCAGGCGTGCCGAAGGCGTGTGTATTCATTATGTAGCACTCTGTGCCGGAGAGAAAGAGCTTGTTAAACTGCTGGCAGTCCCACATCAGGGGATGCACCCTGAAGGGGTTTGCAAATGGCTCAATAACGAGTTTGCCGAACTCTCTGGAGTCAACATTCTCCACGCCCTTTGCCCTCATTGTACTAAGAGACGCACCCATGGATACCTTAAGCCACGGGTTTTTTATCTTACACACCGGAGGCAGCGACGGGTCTTTTTGCAGCCATATGACCTTGCCCGGCTTTTCGCAGTAGTCCGTGTGGTTAAACATATCACGGGTCTTTATGCAGCGGCCGTTTCTGTTACGAATGTCTTCGCAGACGAGCTTTATCTGCCCGTCAGGAAGCCTCGTAACGCCGACGTTTTGAGCTGTATAGAAATACTTGATTATCGGGTCTTCGTACGCAACCGCGTCGGTCTTGTCAAACAGGCTTGGCTCAATAGGAACTGAGAAATTGCTATTTAAATCTATGAGGAACGCGTCGTCGTGGATGACTGTAACAGGCTCGTCCGCGTTTAGCGTGCCGTCGTGGTCATGGCTGTTGGTGATGGAGGATTTGCCACTGCCAGAGAGGCCAAACACCGCAACCGGCAGGTTATTGCCAATTTTTTTAATGCCACCATGACAGGCGACCATGTTCTGCCTTACGCCTATTGCCCAGGCCAGTGTGAGGGTGCCTTTTTTGCGCTCACCGAAGTAACGCAGCCCTAATATGGCGATACAGTTTTGCATCTCATCAACGATTATCAGCCCGTCGGGAAAGTCAGGGTGTGACCAGTCCGAATCGGCCATGACCATGATGTCCTGCTCGTCGAGGTTGCGGGATTTTTCGTATGTATCTGTCCATGGCGCCATCCACGGGGCGAAGTTAAACGCCCAGTCGAGCATATTTTTGGCGTCGGTGCGCTGGCTTACAAGCTGCGCCCTCAGCATGAAATCGGGATGTACGCCGACGATGCCTTCCATGAGAAAAGTCTCTTTTTTGTTGAATTGATAGACGGCCTCACGCAGGATTGTCATGTACTTGTCCTTCTCCGCGCCCATTTCTCTGACAAGTCGTCTGGCCTTTGCTGTCCTTCCCACGATAACGCCATCGTTTGAGACAAGCACCTTCGCATCAGCGGGAAGCCCATAGACCTCCGGCTTATACATCGGCTCTGTGGTTACAATAACCTCGGGCTGCCTGATGGAATACTCATAGAGTTCCCTCATGTTGGTCTTTCTTACGGAATTAGCATACATCGCGCTCTCAATTATTGCTCTCCACGGTGAGCCGGGTACCTTGTGTACACTTGCCATAGTTTTATACTCCTGTATGTTCAGATTTTTGTAGTAAGACAATCAATTAAGCAATCAGGGGCCGGCATGGGGTAAAACCCATTATATATTCTCGACCATTTCCCATATGCCGCAGGGACACACCCCGGCACAAAAACCGCAGCCTATGCACAGAGCGGCATCCACTACATACTCATAGCCGACATCGTCAGACGTCTCCTTCCGGCTTATCGCCCCGTAGGCACAGACGGCCTCGCACATGTGGCAATCCCTGCAGACAGCACAGGACATGCACCTGTGGGCCTCCTTTTGAGGCGTAAACAATGTGTCATTGCATCTTTCATAGTAGGCGTCTTTTACCTTCGCATAAGGGATTTGCATTTTGGGTGCCGGCCTGTTGTATGACCGCCCCGAAAGCAGGGCGTGTGCCGCGTCTGCCGCCTTTTTGCCGTGGCCGATGGCGTGCGTTACCAGCCCCAGATTCGTAGCATCCCCGATAGCGAACACCTTAGGGTCTGAGGTATGCCCGGCCTCGTCTGACTTAATCCAGCCGTTTTTGTCGGTATGAACCGTCTGCGGCAGGAAATCGGTGATGGGCATATCCCCTATGGACACGATTACCTCATCGGCCTCAAGGGCGCTGCCATCGGTACAGTATAGCTTGCGCTCGCTTTTAATATATCTATCAGTAAATTTCGGCCAGACGATATTCGTGCCAAGCGCCTTTGCAATCTCAAGCTCCTTGCCAGAGGCCGCCGGTTCCTGAACGTCTATGGCCGTTACGCCCTGTGAGCCGCAGTGGAAGGCCTGAGCCGCCGCGTCCATCCCAACATTTCCCGCGCCTATAATTACAACACGCTTATCTTTAAAGTCCGGCCTTTGTCCGGTGTTAATCGCCCTGAGAAAATCATACGCGTTGATTGTGTCTTCAATTCCGGGTATATTTAGCCTTCTGGCCTTATGCGCCCCACAGGCGACAATTACCGCGTCGTTAGATTTATATATCTTATCAAACATGGCCGCGTCAACCTTCGCATTCAGGTGCACATGGACGCCGATTGACTTAAACCTTTCAAGTTCATATGTGAGTATCTCTTGTGGCAGCCTTTCTCTTGGGATACACAGCTCAAGTTTGCCGCCGAGTTTCTCCTCCGCCTCATAGAGTTCTACCTCGTGTCCCTTCAAAGCCAGTTGCCACGCCGCCGAAAGCCCGCCGGGGCCTCCGCCTATTACCGCGGCCTTTTTACCTGTCTTTTGACCGGTCGTTGGGGCATCTGTCTTGAGGCTTGCCGCGCCCATCCCTTTAATATTTAACGGCCTGTCCAGATGTGACCGGGTACAGGCGGCCATGCAAAGATTAGGGCATACCTCACCGCAGACGCTGGCAGGAAGCGGCGAATACTGTAATATAAGCTCCAGTGCCTCCTCAATCTTATCGGCACGAATCAGAGCGGCGCGCCGTTGCGTAGGTATATCGCTTGGACAGGCGCCCTGGCACGGCGGTGCGTATTTGGCGTTATGCCACTCCGGGCGAAATCTCCTGTCCTGCCCTGTGGTTATATATGGAAGCGGGGTCAGGGGATGTGTTACGTACTCGGCAAATATGCCGCCCTTCCCTACCCCTTTATTATCGCCGCCTGTGTTTTCCCATATGTCCTTACGAAACGCGGCCATCGTCTTTTTAACCGGGCTGCGCTTTGCCCTCTCCTGTGCTGTATATGGCAGGAGTTTTTTCCATGCCTCACGCGATGAGAGCTCTTCGTAGAATGTTTCCCTATCTATGGCCTTAAGATATGTCTTTAAATTTTCATTAAGCCACTGCCAGTCCTGGTCTGACAAATCCAGCAGCCTTACGTCGCCCTGGCTGTATGTTGAGTCAATCTTGCCCCTGAAATAAACCACCCCACCAACCATCCCAACGCACGGCCTGTAGCCTAGTATGCTGACGGGATTCCTTGGATTGACACCGCACACAACGGCAATGCCTCCGGCCTTAAACTCCGCAAACGTGTCGCCCACGTCTCTAAAATACCACGATTCGGGGGGAGCGAATTTCGGATTATGTTTGGTCATCGTATCGCAGCGCGCGCCGCCACCGCCCTGTACATAGAGCTTCCCCTGGGCTGCCGCATTGTGGGCACCGTTTGTCACGTCGCCTAAGACTGTGATATTGGCGCCGCAGTTGAGCCAGCCCACATCGTCAGAGGCGTTTCCTTTGAGCAGTATTTCCGTGCCGAACATCCCCATGCTGCCAAGACGCTGTCCGGCCGGGCCTTCCACTATTACCGATACGCTATGCCCTTGCGGCCACACCCGCCCGCCGATGCCGTGCTGCCCGTCGGCTGTGACCAATATATCTCTGTCACCGCCCTCTACAGCCTTTTGGATCTGCTCCTCCATAATTTTCGAGGACACACGCTTGCCGTCTATATTCCCTTTTATCTCTATATCTGCCATATCAGTCTTCTCAACCTCTCTTTCTGGCTCTCTTAGCACACATAACTGATGTTCAATCTATCAGCAATTGCCGGGTCATCCGCGCTGACCGCGTCGGACATCCCTATTGGAAGCTCTGTGCTTCTTCCCAACGGGGCAACAATTTTCTTCAACTCCGTATCAAGCGCCTTATATACCTCTACTACCCGCATGGCCACCTTGTCGGTGTCAAGCCTTCGGTAGAGCTTAGGGTCTTGCGTGGTTATGCCGCGCGGGCAGCGCCCTAAGTTACAGACGTTGCATCGGTTGTTCTCATCGCCAAGACAACCGGCGGCGGCCTGCATGATATACTTTCCTATAGAGACAGCCGACGCGCCAAGCATTATCAGGGCAGCCGCGTTGGCCGCCAAATTCCCCTTTTTACCTACACCGCCCGCGGCTATTAATGGAAGCTCGTTTTGCTTGCCCTGTTTTACCAAATCAAGATAGCAGTCCCTAAGATTGGAGGCAATTGGATGCCCCATCTTGTCCATTGAGACGTTATACGCGGCACCTGTGCCACCGTCCTCGCCGTCTATTGACAGGGCGGCGGCAAACGGGTTTCTGACGAGATTATTCAGGACGGCCTTTGCGGTGCGCGTCCCTGAAATCTTAGGATACACGGGCACTCTAAAACCCCATGCCATTGACATTGACTGGATCATCTTGGCAACGGCCTCTTCTATTGAGTACTTGGTCTGGTGCGTGGGGGGGGAGGGTAAATCAACGCCCTGCGGTACACCACGAATTTCTGATATTAATTTGAGCACCTTATGTGCCATGAGCAGACCGCCGTCGCCGGGCTTTGCCCCCTGGCCATACTTTATCTCTATCGCGCACGGGTCTTCTGTCATGTGCGGTATTGCCCTGATTATCTCATCCCATCCAAAATACCCGGAGGCAATCTGCGGTATAAAATACTTCACAAACCGCGACTTGAGCAGCCTCAACGGCATCCCGCCCTCACCGGAGCACATCACAACGGGCATCCCCTCGACTTCGTTTAAATATGTAATGCCCATAGCGAGGCCTTCCCACATCGTTGGAGAGAGTGCCCCTACGGACATGCTTCCTATCATTACGGGATAAATCTCCCTGACCGGAGGGATGAACTTGCCAACTGAGGCGTCTATCTCTCCCTTGCCGTTTACAAACTTCACCGGCAGGTCTTCTGCTGGCAGTATCCTGCCAAGATACGTGCGAATGCGAAACTCATGCCTCCCCGCATCAAGTGCGGGGTCTGTGAGCATGGATATCCTTGTGAACTTGAGCCTGTCGAGCGTTGAGACAAGGGGGTCGTTTCTCCTGCCGCCTCTGGTGTAAGCAGTCCCACCTGCATTTTTATGAGTTATAAATTTATTGTTCGGATTAAACTCCGGCTCAATGGCCTCATTTGGGCATACGAGTGAGCATGTGGCGCAGCCCGTGCAGTAATTCGCAATAGCCGTTGATTGTTTTATCACCGTGACGACCTGTCTGTCCACCTGCGGGGTTGGCGTTGCCCCTGAGGAGCTGACCACCCTTTTGGCAATCACCGTGGGCGTGATAGCGAACATCGGGCAGACGGCGGTACACCTGCCGCAGCGCTTGCACCTGTCGTCTCTCCACCTGATGATATATGGAAACTCCTTTAAGGTCAGTTCATGGTTGTTGTCCAACCTTGCAGTTGGTTCCATACCTTTACCTCCTCTGCCCCGGGCGAGACGATAACCATGTCGTATCTCATGGGGAATATATCCTTTTCAGTATCTCTGCCTGGCACTGCCCTGTTGAGGCCACATTCCTCAGAGACAAGGGAAATCTTGCCCTTTATGCCTCCAACAACTCCCGGCCTGAGCTTTTTTGAGTCCTGAACCATAAAGCACTGCCCGTCAGGCGTAAACCCTATGACACAGTTCGGGCCGTCAATACACAGTGGCCGCAGCGATTTTTTTAAATGCCCTACAAACTCTTTATCGGAACGACTCTCTATCTCCGCCGGTTTAAGCGGGGTTATGATGTCCTTATAGTAATAAAGCGGGTAGCTCAGTCCTCTTGCCGCATAGTGCAGTATATGAGTAAAAACTTCGCTGTCGCTGTTATATCCTATATATCCGGGGAATCCCCTGCTTGCCAGAAATTCCCTGATGGGGACAAAGGCGGTGTTCTCGCCGTTTGTCATTGAGCCGAAGCCCTGAATAAAAAACGGGTGGCAGGCGTAGAGATTTATTGCATAGTTGGTGTTTTGCCTGCCCTGGGCAAATATTATCTTCGCCTTGAGGGGCGAGTTATCAAGACCGAAAAACTCACAAAGCTCAAGCGGGTCGCCCACCTCTTTGAGTGTAATCACATCGGGGTAAAAAGAGAACACGATGATGGATTCGTCCTCCTGCCCCATCTTACGAAGCGAGAGGCGAGTATGCAGGAGCAGCGCTTCTTTTTCGTCATTATTCAGTATTTTAGTACTTATCGGGTAGTCATAGAATCGTGCGAAGTAATTATCGCGTGCGGTAATTCCCCTGACAGGCTTAATCTTTGGCGTCCACTGGTGAACGAGTCTGAATCCCGCCTCGTCCATATAAGTGTCCAACATCTCAAGCCCGCCTGTGGAGCAAATACCCGACAGTACCGGCTTGTCCTTCAGAGCCTCGAACTCACCGCCGAGGTCTTTCAGGATGAGGCCCATGCCTGAGCCGTCATGTCCCTCTTTCATTGTCTCAAGCGTCAGGATATTCTCAACGGGTGAGAAGTAGTCCTTCGCGGTTATAGCACTTAAACGGCACATTTATTCAACCCCTTTCAATCACTTTATTCATACCCTCTATGACCAGCCACAAGTCCGCTACTATATCACAAATATTAAAATATGTCAAACATATGTTGGCCACAAATATGCCCTATATGTCACGATAAATTTGTTCTCCATCATAAGTAAGCGGTAGTTGCTTGGTTTTTTGTCATCCTTGTCCCTTTCCGTCATTCCGGCTTGTCTGGAATCGTCCCTTAAATGGTTGTTTCATGATGATTTTCCCTGTTCTGAGATATAAGGACAGATTCTGGACAAGCCGGAATGACAGCCAAAGAAAAGAATAGTCTGGAAATCATTACAACTTCCCGTGATAACTTGTTTTATTCGTTAGAACAAAATTACCGTGCCTATCTGTTTGCCATCAAGACAGGCGCATGGCCTTTTTGTTATAATGGCGGCGTGGCTAAGAAAACTACTGCGAACGAGAAAACGATTGCGAGGAGGAACCCAAAGAAAAAGGGGTCTTTTGTATTACTTCCTCTTGTAGTGATTGCGATAGCGATATCGCTGGGATTTTTCAGCGGGTATTTGTTCTGGGCGTTTTCGGATTTGCCGAAGATCCGGCAGCTTGAGCAATATACGCCGCTTGAGTCTTCCATTGTGTATTCTGCGGATAATGAGATATTGGCCGAGCTATTTGTGGAAAGGCGGACGTTTGTACCCTATTTCAGCATTCCGCAGCACGTCAAAAATGCCTTTATAGCGGTTGAGGACGCCCGTTTTTACAAACACAAGGGGATTGATTTTGTACGAATGCTTGGGGCGGTGGTGAAAGACTTAAAGGCCGGAGGGTTTGTCCAGGGCGGAAGCACTATAACGCAGCAGCTTGCCAAGATGCTTTTCCTGAAACCGGAGCGCAGCATCAACAGAAAGATAAAAGAGGCGGCGCTGTCCATTCAGATTGAGAGACACTATACAAAAGACGAGATAATCGGCCTTTATCTGAACCAGGCCTATTTCGGCACACGCGCCTACGGCATAGAGGCGGCGGCTTATACATATTTTGGAAAGACGACGAGCAACTTAAGCATAGCCGAGGCGGCGCTCCTTGCCGCCCTACCCAAGGCACCCTCTTCATATTCACCATTTAAAAGCGCCCCAAAGGCTCTGAATCGAAGGAACTACGCCATAAGAAAGATGCTTGAAAATGGTTTTATTGACGAAAAGCAGCACGACGCCGCGCTGAACGAGCCACTGCCTACAATACCGCACACACGAAGATACAAATCGCCGTATTTTATGGATTACGTTAAAAACGAGCTTGAGGACGATTACGATGAAAAATTATACACGGCGGGGCTAAAGATATATACAACCCTTGATTATAAAATGCAGAAGGCGGCTGAGAGCGCCGTGGAATTTGGCATTGAGAGCCTGAACAAACGGGGCAGAAAAAACATCCAGGCGGCGCTCCTTGCAATTGACCTTAAAACAGGCGGCATAAAGGCGATGGTTGGAGGCACTGATTTCTGGGAGACACAGTTTAATCGGGTCACACAGGCCATAAGACAGCCGGGTTCATCCTTTAAACCCGTAGTATATTTAACCGCGTTTAATCAGGGATTCAGCCCTGAGGACATTATATATGACGGGCCGATAAGTTTTACCGGCAGAAACAAGGCGGACGTGTGGGTGCCGCAAAACTATGAACGCGAGTACAAGGGTGACGTGCCGATAAGATATGCCCTTGCTCATTCTCTGAACGCGGCCACCGTATATCTGGCAGATAAGGTTGGAATTAAGAACGTCATAGATACCGCAAAAATGCTTGGCATAAAGAGCACCATACATCCATACATGCCCTCGGCGCTTGGGGCGTCGGACATGACACTCATAGAGTTGGTATATGCGTATGCGGCGTTTGCAACGGGGAAGAGATTTGACCACCTTTCGGTGGAGAGGATAGTTGATAGAGATGGCCTGCTTCTGGAGGAACAAAAGGCGATGCCGCCAAAGGCTATATTAGACAACTCCGTCATAGAGGAGATGAAAACGGTACTAAGGGCGGTCGTGACAGAAGGCACGGGTAATGCGGCTATGGCACTGCCACGAACGGTTTACGGCAAGACTGGCACTACGGACGATTACGTAGACGCGTGGTTTCTCGGCTTTGACGACAAGCTGGCCGTTGGGGTATGGGTTGGCAGGGACAACCACAAACCCATTGGGGAGAAAGAAACCGGGGCACACGCGGCGCTGCCTATCTGGATGGAATTCATGAAATATGAATAGGAACACCGAAGCCGCCAACTGGGGGATAATCCCCCGTCTTGTCGGCGGCAGCCCAAACGCGATAGATAAAACGTTGCAAAAATACGGGGTGAAGGGGGGGTTACCCCCCCTTCGTCGTTAATCCTCTAATGATTGTTTCGCTTATCTTCTATCAGATTAAGCAGCGCGCCAAAGGCGTCGTTGAAGAGTTTTACTCCTTCGTCTTCAAGTTGTTGCGCTATGGATTCTATATTAATATTTAATTCCGTGAGGGAGCTGAGTGTCTCATCAACTGCCTTGAGGTCAGCGTCTATGGTCCTCAATACCTTGCCGTGGTCTTTGAAGGCCTTAACTGTGTCCACGGGCATGGTGTTAATGGTGCCGGGGCCTATTAATGAATCCACGTAGAGACAATCGGGATAGGCCGGGTTTTTTGTACTTGTGCTTGCCCAGAGCAGGCGCTGGACGTTACCACCTTTTTGCTTAATCTCTATAAACCTATCAGACGAGAACAGCGCTATCATTGTTTGATAGGCCTCCTTTGCGGAGGATATGGCGGCCATTCCCCTGAGGGATAGTGCCCATTCCTTTTCAGCGTCGTTTAAGGCGTGTTCTACTCTGCTGTCAATGACCTTGTCAACGGCGGTGTCAATGCGGCTGATGAAGAAGCTGGCCACTGACGCTATTGAATCAATAGGCTCTCCGGCATCTATACGTTTATTTAAACCATCCAAATATGCCGTTGCAACTTCGGCATACCTTTGTACTGAGAACAACAGAGTGGCGTTGACGTTACAGCCCTCGGCGATTAGCTCTGTGATGGCAGCAAGGCCGTCCTTAGTTGCCGGTACCTTAATCATGATATTTGGCCTTGCGATGAGTTTGACGAGTTCTCTGCCCTCAGATACGGTCTTCTCTGAATCGTAGGCGAAGCGCGGGTCAACTTCTATGCTGACGTAGCCGTCAACGCCCTTTGATGATTCGTAAATTGGAAGCAGCGCGTCGGCTGCTGATGCGATGTCGGCGATTTCGAGTTCATAGAGGATTTCTTTGGCGGAGAGAGCCGCGTTTTTAAACAATTCAGACAATGGCACCGCATAGTCGGAGCCATCCTTTATGGCCTTATAAAATATACTTGGATTTGAGGTTATGCCCCTGACGCCGTCCTCCGTTATAAGGCGTTGTAGCTCGCCGGAGTTTATAAGCCCCCTGCTGATATTGTCATACCAGAAACTCTGCCCTGCCTTGTGCAGCTCAACCAGTGGATTAATAGCCATTGTAAGCCCCCGTTAACATTTTTTCACTTTTTAGAGTTGCTGATTTATTCAACCAGTCTTTTCAACATTACCTGGAACGTACCGCAATGGCCCGCAAGGTGGAGGCTCTGCGGTCGTAGGCACCCTCGCTGCCATTGTTGAAGTAGAAGGCCCACGCGGCGTACGGGCCGTTAAGCTCGCCTGACCATACCCAATTGTTACGCCTCCCGCCAGCATCATAAAGACCCCGCAGTTCCGCTCTGGTAGGCATACGCCAGCCACCACCGCTGATTGACAGGCTCTTAACCCATGTATTTGCCTGGTCCCAACTTGTATCCATATCAGGGCCAAGATAACACTGAAGTCCTGTGGCAGTGCTTGTAACTATCCCGTCGTTGTCTGATGTCAGGAGCACCTTCATAGGCTCTTTTAAGGGTGTTGTCTCCCCCTCAACGGCTTCTACGGCCATAGTAGCATCGGTTTTCCAGTCTTTATGCCAAATTGACAGTGTGTAAGCCGAGGAAGGTAATAACTTGTTAAAAGTGAATTTGCCGTCTGGTCCCGTGGTTGCTTCAAATTGCTCATAGCCTTTAGTAGGCTGGTTTTGTCTTGCTATTACCTTTACCCCGACAATAGGTTGGTTTTTTCCATTTACTACCTTGCCCTCAATCCCTGACGTCTTTGCACATCCAAAGGTTAAGAATGCCAACAGGGAAAGAATTAACAGGATAAAGACTGGCCTGTATATCTTCATGTGTTCCTCCATTTTTAGCGCACGCTCATTCGAGTTTAAAACCCATAGGGTATTTAACCCAAAAAAGGGGTCATTTGTCAAGGATTTTTGCCGCATATCCTTAATCCGATCCAGGGCAAACGCATTAGGAAAAAAAGCAGAAATTGCCTATGTCTTCATTCCGGCTTGTCCCTCTCCGTCATTCCGGCTTGTCCGGAATCTTCCCTTAAGTGGGTGTTTCTTGATGATTTTGCCTATTCTGAGGCATAAGGACAGATTCCGGACAAGCCGGAATGACAAAAATGAGGGCGGCATTGACATATTTAGGCGTTCATTTGTTGTCTGTCATTCCCGCGGAAGCTGGAATCCAGAAAAGGATGTTTCTAATGCGATTGCCCTGTAATACAATCGAATTTTCAACAATAACCCATCTTAAATCTGATATAATAGATTATGCGGTATATTCGGGCAACGGGAGTGAGTTCATGAGAATTCTTGATTGTACGGTAGTTGTGTGGAAAGAACAGGAGGGATATGTTTCTAAATGCCCTGAGTTGGGTGTTGCAAGCTGCGGGGACACTATTTCTGAGGCCGTAAAAAATCTGCGTGAGGCAGTAGAGCTTTATCTTGATAACGCTGAAGCACTCGGTCTGATAGAGGATATAGAGGAAAGTTTAACGACTGAAGAGAAATTCACATCACATATTGAAATCGCTCCGAAAAAAGGCAAAGGCAGTCATCCTGCTTTCGTAAGAAAGGACGATGTTAGGACAAGGCTTGTAATTCTGCGTGCCCTCTTGGTGGCCGCTGTCCCTGATTTTTACTTGTGCCCGTGATTAAAAATAACACGGAATTTGCTTCCGCGCGTCCTGTCTAATTCGATAGTCCCTTCGAGTTGCTTCACAAGTATATTTACTATGTGCAGACCCAAGCTTTTTGAGTTTCTGAAGTCCACATCTTCGGGGAAACCAACTCCGTTATCGCTTATTGTCAATTCAATATCGTCATTGTTCTTTGAGCAAACAGAGATGTTTATTTCACCTATGATTTTATCGGGGAAGGCGTGTTTTAAGATATTGGTAAAAAGTTCATTTATAATCAACCCGCAAGGAATCGCCTTGTCCATGCCAATTAAGACAGTTTCCACATCCAGAGTCAACATAAGGCTGCTTTTATCGACGCCCAAAGAACTCAACAGGTCGTTTGAGAGGCTTAATATATATTCTTTTAAATCTATCTCGGCAAGTCCTTTTGATCTATAGAGTTTATCATGAACCAAAGAGATAGATTTTATCCTGCTCTGGCTCTCAATAAACATAGCCCTGTAAGTCTCATCTTCTACGTAACTGAGTTGAAGTCCGATAAGCCCGGAAACTACTTGCAGATTGTTCTTGACACGGTGATGAATTTCCTGCATAAGTACCTCTTTTTCCCTGAGAGAACTTATCAATTTGGTTTCATATTCCTTACGAGCGGTTATATCCTGGCCAATTGCTATTAACCCTATTACTTCATCATCAATATTTCTTAGAGTCTTATCATACCATTCTATTATTATTTCTTTGCCATCCTTACACACAATTGGATTTATATTCCCGCGTGTCTGAATATCGTTTATTGCCGCTCTAAACACGGTTCTGATTTTCTCTCTATCTCGTTCTGGTATAAAATTATCAAACCAGTCTTCCCCTATAACTTCTTCTGATAAGTAGCCAGATGTTTCTTCCATATATGGGTTAAAAGTAACAATCTTGCCTTCTCTGTCAAGAACTAATATAATAGCTTGCGCGGTACTAATAATACTCTCAACGAACTGCTTCTCTAATTTCAATTCATCTTCAAACTTCCTCTGTTTTGTTATATCATGAAACACCTCTAATTTCGCAATGATACCATTAAATACAATAGGTTTATCTACTAATTTATAAACTTTGTTATTCTTCTGACAGCTCCATTCCCACTCAAAAATCCTACCCTTGGATATTTCCGCGTTATTACAAAACGGACATGGCGTAGCCCTATCGTTAAAATAGTCATAACATTTTTTCCCATCATGGACGCCAAATTCTGATTCTAATGATTTATTTATATATTGAATATTACAATCCATATCTATTATTACAATGCCATTACTCATGTCATCTAATATTCCCTTATATATATTATCTGCTCCACTCATATTATTTCCTCACATTGATATTTTTTAATATATGAATGTTGGGCATTAATTATAGTCTCTCATGTCTGATTCTCACCCCCAAAACAAATGATTATCATGGTTTTCTCAGGGAAACATCCGTTATAATACCTGAATCAACCTGAGCCTGTCGAAGGATGCTCATTTATTTGCAGCTTGGCGTTGTTTTTGTTTTATTTCACTCAGTGCCCTCTTGAAAGCGCCGTTTAATTCAATCCCTGTTATTATGGATGACAATTCCTGTTCCAAAGTTAAAACGCTGCTCTGGGCTGAGAGATATTGTATTGCTCCAACAATTTTTGTCTTGTTGTAATCACATAAGTTTCGTAATTGTCTTAACTTAATTAGCTCACCGGCTACAGTAGCTTTATTACAATACGTCATGATATTTGAAATCAGCTCGTGAATGCGGTGTGACTTCATCTTCAACAGCTCATCTTTAGTCGGCACCGTTAGCAAATTATATATTGTTTCTTTGTACTTATGAAATATGTAACAGTAATATCTACTAATCGAAGTCCTTATGCCGGCATCGGCAACATGATCTCCGTCCTTATAAAACCCAGGAAGATCATCGGCAATTTTTTTATAATAATCAAAATGAAACATACTTATTCACGTGCCATAACGTAAACCAATACTAATACACACGGGTATTTAGATTCAATTAATTTCTCAATTTGAATCTCCAGGTTATGGCTCTCCCCGACAGACATAGGTTTTGAGATTAATTTTAAAGAAAAGTATTTTACATCAGGAAAGTCGAGATCAACCTCCTCGTATGGGATTATGTCTTCTATCAGCCGATTATCCTTTGTGTAATCTTTAACATCTCTATATATCTCTGAATATTTATCATCCTTTTTTAATAGTTCTTTTCCATTTAAGTATGACTTAAGATCATCCATTGCACTGATTAATGGCAGATGGTCAGCGTACTTCGCCACCTCGGAATAAAAGGAGTTACCATCAAAATCCATTTCTGAGTTATGGTTTATCATCTTCCATAATTCTACTACTTTATTATACATTTCTTCGAAATATGCTAAATTAGAATTATATATAATAAGCTGAACAAACACCACTATCCTCTCACCTTCTGTCAATTTCTTATTCTTAATCAGCTTCATTAGTATCGCAATGGCTTCTTTCTTGTTGCCCTTTATATTTTCAATTATCGCCTTGGACATCGCCAAACCAAAGGGAACGTTTCTCCCAACGAGTTTATAACATTTATTAATTGTCAGATCGGCATTATCTATATCGTTTAACCTTATGTAACATCCTATCAAAATAATCATCGCTGTTACGGAATCATCAGGGTTATTCTTCAAATAGTCTAAAATTTCGATTTCTAAAGAACGCAAACCCTCTATTGAGGTACTTTGATTTAACCTCTCGGCAAAGTCATTGCTTCGAAGTAATGCTACTGGTATTATCGCACCCGCCGCCTATCAATCTCATATTCCGTCATCTTCCAAACCACCTTACTCAGTGTAACACAACCGCTCGCTGGCTTGTCAATTAAATCACCGTTTGATTTTTGAAATATTCTTATCGACGAGGCCGCATGTCTCAGGTCTGAAATCCGAATTACACTTTCATCCATCTACAGGTTCTTTTAGTGAAAACAATGAACATCTGTTTAGATGGGTTAATGGCCAGCCTTTATGATATGGTAAACGCTGTTCAGGGCGAAGTCCGCCTTGTCAAGATCTTTGGTGCCGCCCTGGGCCATGTCTGCCCTTCCTCCGCCTCTGCCTCCGGCAAGGTCTGCGACCTCTTTTAAAATCTTCCCCGCGTGGTATTTGTCCGTCAGGTCCTTTGTTACCATCGCTATGAATGACGACTGCCCGTCCATTGTCGAGGCCGCTATGATTATGCCTGAACCTAGCTTTTCCTTTAATTTGTCGGCAAAGTCCCTGAGGCTCTTTTGGTCAAGCCCGTCCCGTTTTGAAACCAGCACCTTTACGCCATCAACTTCCTTTACCGCGTGCAGAAATGACGAGATGTCGCGTCCCATGTCCTTTGTCTTCAGAGACTGGAGTTCCTTTTCAAGCTCTTTTAACCTTTTTATTATTGCAGGGAGTTTCTCAAGCGGCGTCTCTGTCTTTAATAACTCTGAGACCGTCTTTAATTCAGCGATTTTATGTCTTGCAAGGGCGAGGCTTGCCGTGCCGGTTATTGCCTCTATCCTCCTCACGCCTGAGGCAATGCTTCCCTCCGCTATAATCATAAACGGGCCTATCTGTCCCGTCACCTGGCAGTGTGTGCCGCCACATAGTTCCTTACTAAAACCCTCCACCTCTACCACGCGCACCTCAGAACCGTATTTCTCGTCAAACAGCGCCGTTGCCCCGTAGTCTATGGCCTCGTTTATGCCCATTGTGTGCGTTGCCACATGCAGGTCTTCCAGTATTTTGCCATTTATCATGTCCTCAATCTTGTGTTTCTCCTCTTCTGTAATGGGATAAAAATGCGTGAAGTCGAAACGCAGCCTGTCAGGGGTTACAAGTGAACCGGCCTGTTTTATATGGTCGCCTATCAAGCTCCTGAGAGCCGCTTGCAGCAGGTGTGTCGCCGTGTGGTTGCGCATTGTGGCAGCCCTGAGCTTCTTATCAACCCTGCATGAGACGGCCTCAGACTGCCTTAAAGAGCCGGTTTTTACATGAACCTTATGTATGATTAAATTATTAGGTGTCTTTTTTGTATCTCTGACCTCAAGAGTTGCCCTATCAGTTTGAATAATGCCCCTGTCACCGGCCTGACCGCCGGACTCGCCGTAAAATGGTGACTTGTCGAGGATTATCTCCGCATCGTCCCCCTTGTGCAGAACATCCACAGGTTCGCCGTTTTTAAGAATGAGATTGACTGACGCGTCGGTCTCTAAAAGCTCATAACCAAGAAAATATGTCTCGCCGCTTATCCTTACGGCATTGTTATAGATGGAACTCACCACGCCGCTTATCCCTGCCTGGTCTTCCGCCCATGAGAGCTTTCCCCGTGTCCTCTGTTTTTTCATTTCCTCATTGAAGCCATCCTCATCAACCGCGAGGCCGTTTTCTTTGGCCGCCTCCATCGTTAAATCCATCGGGAAGCCATATGTGTCATAAAGCCGAAAGGCCTCACCACCCGGGATAACGCCCAGTCCTTCAACTTTCACCGAGGCGATTATCTCATCCAACAGCTCTGAGCCTTGGTCAAGCGTCCTGAAAAACCTCTCCTCTTCAAACTTTAATATCTCCTCTGAGCGCTCCCTCTCTTTCGACAGCTCAGGATAGACATCCCCGGAGGCCTCAACAACGGCGCGTATTAATCTGTGTAGGAAGGGCTTCCCTACGCCTAGTTTTCGGGCGTGCCTTGACGCACGGCGAATTATACGCCTTGCCACATAGCCGCGGCCATCGTTTGACGGCATCAGCCCCTCAGACAGCAAAAACGTGACCGCCCTGATATGGTCTGCTATCACCCTGATTGATACGTCATGCGACTTGTCTTTTCCATAAGTGACGTGGGCCTTCGTGGTTATGGCCTCTATGATTGGCGCAAATATATCGGTATCAAAATTGTTCAGTTTCTTCTGCAGTACACTCGTAATACGCTCAAGCCCCATGCCCGTGTCTATGCTGGGTTTAGGAAGATGAGTGAGCGTGCCGTCCACCGCCCTGTCGTATTGCATGAAGACCAGATTCCATAGCTCCAGATACCTGTCGCAGTCACATCCGACGGCGCACTCAGGCCGCCCACACCCCATAGCCTCGCCCTGGTCTATGATTATCTCTGAGCACGGGCCGCAGGGGCCGGTGTCTCCCATCTGCCAAAAATTATCCTTCGCCCCAAGCCTCACGATCTTATCTTTTTTTAACTCCGTATTCTCTGTCCATAGGGTTATAGCCTCTTCGTCATTTTCAAACACGGATACCCAGAGTTTATCTTTGGGTAGTTTATACCAGCCTGTCAGGAGTTCCCACGCAAATACTATGGCGTCTTTTTTGAAATAATCCCCGAACGAGAAATTCCCAAGCATCTCAAAAAACGTGTGGTGACGCGCGGTGAAGCCGACATTTTCTATGTCGCTTTGCTTGCCACCGGCGCGCATACACTTCTGGCACGACGTGGCGCGGCTGTAGCCGGGTGCGTCAGTCCCTAAGAAAGCGCCCTTAAACTGCACCATACCGGCGCTTGTAAACAGGAGCGACGGGTCATTCTTAGGTATAAGCGAAGAACTTTTTACCCTTTCGTGCCCTCGTTCACGGAAATACTCCAAGTACCGCTGCCTTATCTCTTTTCCCTTCATCTCTTCCCAGCCTTTGCCATTTCAGCCGACTCCTCATATTCACATAGCCCCTCTTCAGGGTCACACAGCCCTTCATATTGTCTTATGGCCCTCTGGATTATCCCATAGTCATAACCCTTCCTCTGGAGCTGACCGTAGAGCCTGTTGATTTTAACCTTTAATGGCAGTTTTTTTAAAGCCCTTTCTTTTTTGCCGATAAGTTTTATTGCCATTTCCATCTGCTCTTCAGCAGATATGGCCATCCGGGAGATTATCTCGTCAGGAATGCCGCGCTTTTTGAGGTAGTATTTTGAGCCATTTTCACCGAGCATCTTCCCCTCTTTGCAGTAGCGCATGATGTATTCGGCCGTCTTCTGGTCGTCTATGAGACCGGCTGCCTTGAGCTGTCCGATAGTGCCCTCAATCAATTCCTCGTCGTAGCCCTTTTCACGTAGTCTCGTTTTAAGCTCAAGTTCGCTCCTGTTGCGAACACTGAGCAATTTAATCGCGTAACTCTTAATGTTCGGGGCAGCTCTCATCCTTCCTCTTTTAATCTTCATCCGGGACAATTTCGGCAATTGAGATGTGTCCCTGCTCACGAATTTTGGCCTCTACTTCAGACATAACGGCCTCGTTATCAAGGAGGTATTTCTTTGCGTTGTCCCTGCCCTGGCCAAGTTTGGTGCTGCCGTAGCTGTACCATGTGCCTGCGCGTTCGATTATTCCCTTGTCAGCGCCGATGTCAACCAACTCTCCGGCCTTTGATATGCCTTCGTTGTAGTAAATATCGAACTCGGCCTGCCGAAACGGCGGGGCTACCTTGTTTTTCTGTACCTTTACCCTTACGCGCCCCCCCATTACCTCCTGATTTACCTTGATGCTGTCTATCTTTCTTATGTCAAGGCGCAGGGAGGAGTAAAATTTCAGCGCATTGCCCCCTGTGGTGGTTTCAGGGCTTCCATACATAACGCCAATCTTGTGTCTTATCTGATTTATAAAAATCACCGCCGTGTTGCTTTTGGATATGGCGGAAGTCAGCTTCCTCAGTGCCTGGCTCATAAGCCTTGCCTGAAGCCCCGGCAATTGGTCGCCCATGTCTCCCTCTATCTCTGCACGCGGCACAAGGGCGGCAACCGAATCAATCACTATAATATCAAGGGCATTGCTCCTTACAAGGGTTTCGCACACCTCAAGGCCCTGTTCGCCGCTGTCAGGCTGAGAGATGAGCAAATCCCCAACCTTCACCCCTATACGTGTGGCGTAACTAACGTCAAGGGCGTGTTCAGCGTCTATGAAGGCCGCCACACCTCCTGTCTTCTGCGCCTGTGCTATGGTGCTCAGGGCCAGGGTGGTCTTGCCGGAGGACTCAGGGCCATATATCTCTGTCACCCTTCCCCGTGGGATTCCCCCTACGCCGGTTGCAAGGTCAAGCGTGAGTGAACCCGTTGGGATTACCTTTATCCCTTCGGCGATGGCATCTGCGCCAAGTTTCATTATTGAGCCTTTGCCGAAATTCTTCTCTATTTGCGCTATGGCCGCCTCTATTGCCTTTTCCTTGTTCTTGTCCTTATCTTTGTCCTTGTCTTTGTCCTTTGTCATCTCAATGCCTCCTGTTGTTATGTGGCTCTTTCGCTTAAATATCTCAAAAACCTCTCTTTGTGTTTATATGCCGTGTTGGTGTCTGGTCCGACGAGGCCGGACTTTATCAGACGGGCGTTGACGAATGTCTTATTGCTTAAAAATAAATAGCACATCGTCTCATCCGGTATAAGTTTATCATATTTTATAAATACACGCTGGCCTTTTGTTAAATCATCTAAAAACTCCTGAGCCTTTTCCCTCATGGCCTCAATTGTTACCACACCTATCAGCGTGATTAACGCGCCACTACTTAATAACAGACGCTGAGGGGATTGGACTTCCTTCACCCTGTGGTAAGTCTCGCACTGGCGCGCCTCGCCGTCTATGGCGGAGCCGAATCTCACGCGTTTGGGGTTTACCTGTAAATTAATCCTCAGTGGGTCTTTGAATATATATGGCAGAGCCGCGATTTTCTCATCAGGGCTTATCGCCGCGGGTGAGGCATTTTCTATCGTATATGCGGCATGGCTGTACAAGTCCTGGCCTATTGAGAGTTTATCTTTTATAATGGGTAGAAACTCCTCGTTGATTTCATATCCTATGGAGTTTCGATTTAGATTTTGGGCGGCAAGCGCGGTAGTACCGCTCCCCAAAAACGGGTCGAGGATGGTCTCTCCAACAAATGTAAACATCTGGATAAGGCGCGTGGGCAGCTCAATCGGGTAGGCGGCGAGGTGTTTAGTCTGCTTTTCGCCGGGGAAGTGCCAGTGTCCACTGAAATACGTATTCCACTGTTCTGTGGTAAGGGCAGCCTGCTCCTTTATCGCCTTTGAAACCGGCGGCGGGTCGCCGTGCTTTTTAAAAATAAGAATGAACTCATAGTCCAGCTTGATAATCCCGTTTCTTGGGTACGGGAACGAGCCCATTATAGTCGCCCCCCCGCTGGTATTGCAGGTGGTTACTTTTTGCCATATTATAGCGCCCATGTAGTCCATAGAGGCGCTTTCACAGAACTTTATAATCTCGGTTCGTATGGGTATCACCTTATATCTGCCGTAGTATGCCGCGCGCGCGAATTGGTCTCCTATATTAACGCAAAGACGGCAGCCTTTATGAAGGACACGTGCGCATTCGCTCCAGACGACGCTCAGGTTATTGATATAATCTTCATACGTATCGTTAAAGCCAACCTGTGAGTCCGTGCCGTAGTCCTTCAACTGCCAATAGGGCGGCGAGGTGACTACCATATGGACGCTCTCGTCGGCGATTGCGTCCATATGCCGACTGTCGCCTATGACTATCCTATGCGATGTGCCGTCTGAATTTGCCATGGCGCTATTATACACTTCATTACTAAGTGCTTTCAAATTATTTTATGAATATGGGATGCTCAATATATTCTGAACATTTCCTTGACATCGATTATTAACCCTTCTATGACTTTGGAGACTTTGAATGTACCCGCGCTTTCCGGCATTATCACTTAACGTCAGGCTATTTTAATCTCTAACTTTTTTCCCAGGGCCAATGCGACACGTTCCAACGTTGACAGCTTTATGTCCTCGGCGTGGTTTTCTATTCGGGATATAGCCGTTTTTTTGGTGTGGAGTCTGAGGGCGAGGTCCTCCTGGGTCAGCCCTGCCTCCTCACGCGCCTGCCGGAGCATTACACCAACCTTGAACTGCTTGTACCCCTCATCATATCCAGCGGCAAAATCCTTGTCTTTGTTCTTCCTTTCGGCTATGTACGTCCTCAAATCACACACGCGTATTCCTCCTGTTTAAGAATTCTCTCCTGTAAGATTCGGCCTTTTCAATTTCTGCCCTTGGCGTTTTCTGACTCTTCTTCGCAAACCCGTGAGTGAGCACAACCGTTGAATTATCCGCAAAGAAACAGAATATCCTATAGGTATTTGAGCCAAATGTAACTCTACACTCCCATATATCTTCTGTCCCTGAGAGTTTTTTGAAATAGCCTGATGGAACAGAGTCCAAATCCTCTATCAATTTGAGAACCCATGTTACCTTTTGAGCCGTCTTTCCATCAAGCACATCAAAAAAATTGTACATCGGACACTTCTCGTCAGCGGTTGTGTAGAAGATAACAGTCTTTGCCACGCCTATATGTTAACTCGTATGTTAACATTTGTCAAGACTATTTTATAGAAGACTATTTTATAGAAGATGGGGAATTGCCACGGCGTGTGTTGTTTTTTCTCGGACATGAAAGTTAAAATTGCCATATATGGCCGGACATCTTGTAAGACATGCTGTCATTGCGCTTTTGTGGGTTGTAATTGCCGTGTCCACCGTGACGGCAGAGCCTGCCGCACCCGCAGTGCGCGCGCTGCGCCACGAGATTGATACGTATTTAAAGAGCGCCGCCCTCTCACAAAGCCACATTGGTATTAAAATCACATCCCTGAAAACGGGCGAGATAATTTACGCCGCCTTTGACAAGCACCTGTTTCATCCGGCCTCGACCCTGAAACTATTCACCACCAGCGCCGCGCTGTCAAAACTCGGCGGCGGGTTCAGATTCAAAACTGTGCTTTACGCGGATTCCCCTGATATCAGAGATGGCACCCTGCAGGGGAATCTCTACCTTAAAGGATTCGCCGACCCGCGGCTCACAACAGAGTCCCTGTCATGGATGGCTGTCCAATTAAGGGCGCGCGGGCTGCGGCGCATCACAGGGGACCTTGTCTGCGACGAGACCTATCTTGACAACTGGTACTACGGCAAGGGCTGGATGTGGGACGATGCCTCCTCAAGCCACTTCGCACCCATTGGAGGTCTCACCGCCAACAATAACTGCGTTACCGTAAGGGTCAGCCCGGGAAGCGGCGCGGGAGAGCCGCTGGCTGTCACCATTGAGCCGCAAACATCCTATGTGACAATTAATAACACCGCCGTTACAGACGAAGCGCATCAACTTCATGTGGAAAGAAGATGGCGCGAGCGGGAAAATGTGATTAATGTAACAGGGGGCATGGCAGTTGGGCAGCCTGAGCAGACCTTCGTTATCGAAATCACTGAGCCTGCCCATTATACCTGCCGACTTTTTTCAGAAATCCTTGCGGCCAATAACATCGGCATAGCGGAGGGGTTACATTACGCCGCCGTGGCCGAAGAGCGCACTGAACTTCTCAGGTACACCTCGGCGCCGCTTTCTGAGATAATCAAAGAGACAAACAAAAAGAGCATTAATCTCTACGCTGAACTATTGATGAAGACACTTGGGGCGGAGCTTCAATCGCCTCCGGGAGCGGCAACAAAAGGCATTGGAGAGATTAAGGAGTTTCTCAGTGGCATCGGCATAGACAGCGCCGCCCTTGAAATCGCCGACGGTTCAGGGGTATCGGACTATAATCTCATAAGTCCCGGCCACCTTGTGGCGTTGCTTATGGCCATCTATCGCGCTCCGGATTTAAGGGAGACATTTATTGATTCACTATCTGTTGCCGGTGTTGATGGCACACTGAAAAACCGTATGAGGCATACCGCCGCAGAGGGCAGACTAAAGGCAAAGTCAGGCTCACACACCGGCGTCAGAACCATTGCCGGTTATACGACAACTCCGGACGGCGAGGCGGTGGCGTTTGCCATTATGATTGAAAACTTCGTAGTTGACCCGGTGGCTATCAACGACATAGAGGACAGAATACTTGTTCTCGTCTCTTCGTTTAGTCGGGGGCGGTAGTTTTCACGCGGGACAGGGATTCAACGAGTTTTAGTTTCATCTCGTCTTCTATGAATTCAGTCTTAAGTTCGGCGCGAATTGATGAGATACAGTGCCGCAGGCAGTCCTTATCTTGCAGCAGTGGCAGGGCCTCCCTGATTTGTCTTACGATGTTTGTGCCGATTTCTATCAACGCCGGGCGGATTTGCTCCTCAAGGTCGGTGCCAGGCGTGCAGTCCCGGCATTGATGAGACCCCTCTGATTTCCACTTGTTATGCCACGTCGCCTGGACATGTTTTGCTATTTGAATCTGCAGGAGGAAAAACTCCCTCATTGACTCTACGTCGAGGCCCATGTCCTCCGACGCCGAAAGGGAATCCCGCAGGACGATGTCCTCACGCCCGGCGTCATCAATAGGCAGACCTTGTGCCCATTTATAAGCCGCCACCGCCTTCATATACGAAAGCCGACGGTCAATTAAGGAAAACAGCCCCTTCAGAGCATCCATCACTAAAAAATAACACAGAAAGGAAATTAAACTCAATCTTTTTTTACACACGCGGCGTATCAATGTGTGGAAAAGATGTCCGGTTGTTAATGTTATTTGAAAAGATACGGCGTTTCGTGATACAATGGGTGATGAGGAAATTCATACCGATTGTATTGATAATTGCGGCGACGGTGTTGTTTGTGTACTATACGAGCCAAGAGATATATAGCCTGAAAAAAATATCTATCGTCCCCGGCAATTCATATCTAGAAAACGTAAAAATAACACACGCCGATATGGCGGCCGTTAAGTGGACGGCGGCAATTGAAAAAATCGCCATAATTAAGACCGGAGAGACCGCGGAGCTGACAAATATACAATTCAACGTCCCGGAAAAAGAGGTAACCCTCAAGGCAGGGAAAGGCACCTATGACATCAAACACAACGCCATAGACATCATAGGTGAAGTCACCGCGTACAACAAAGAATTTCAGGTTAAGTCCAAAGACATAAAATGGGATTTCAAGGCAGAGACATTAAAGTCTGCCAACGAGGTTGTCCTCACCGGGAAAAACGTCAGGGTGCGGGCAGATTCGATTGAAACTTTCGGCGGAGAACAGTTACAATTAACGGGGAACGTTAAAGTTGTCTACAGATAAAAGGGGGTAGTTGACTGTGAAGACGCAAGGCAGGGCAGCATTAGTTATAAAGGGTACATTCGCCGTGATAGCGGCGGCGATAGTAGTAGTGGCGCTGATGTCGTCGGGCGCTCTGGCCGCTGACAATACGACAACTAAGAAGGCGGCAAAGATGGCAAAGACGGCTGACCCGGCAGGTGGCTCATCGTTTAAGAAATCCCTCAAGGGAGACAACGAGACACCCCTCATAATAACAAGCAGTACCCTGATGGCCGACAACAAAAAACGAACGGCCACGTTTAACGGCTCAGTAAAGGCGGTCAAGGGCGATATCACGTTTTTTGCCGACACTATGGTTGTCTTCTACACGGAGGACAAAAACCAGCAGATAGACCATATAGACTCAAAGGGCAACATCAGGCTCATCCAGGGCGATAAGATAATTACCTCCGAACAGGCCGTGTACTATGGGGCTAACGAGCGCGTGGTATTTACGGGAAGGCCGGAGGCCAAAGAGGGTAAAAATATAGTAACAGGAACGAAGATAGAGTATTTCTTCGAAACAGATGTATCTTACGTAGAAAACAGCCGCGTACACCTTGAGGAGAAAAAATAGCCTCCGGCACGAGGAGTAACAATATTCAGATGAATACACTGGTGGCAACAGGGATATCAAAGCGCTATGGGAAGAAACTCGTAGTTGACAGTATCAGCCTGTCTATAAAGACGGGTGAGATTGTAGGGCTTCTCGGGCCAAACGGTGCCGGTAAGACGACGTCTTTTTATATGGTAACCGGCATTGTCAGACACGACGGCGGCTCTATAACCCTGGACGGCGGGGACATAGGCGGTATGCCGATGTACCTGCGGGCAAGGAAGGGCATAGCGTATCTGCCGCAAGAGCCGTCCATATTCAGAAAGCTGACGGTGAGGCAGAACATCGCGGCAGTCCTTGAACTTGCCGTAGATGGCGCGCGGCAATCAAGGGCGGAGATAGCCGCAACGGTTGACAGGGTGCTTGATGAGTTCAACATAGGGCATATCGCCTCAAACATAGGCTATACCCTGTCCGGCGGCGAAAGGAGGAGGACTGAGATAGCAAGGGCAATAGCCATGAATCCAGTCTTTATACTATTTGACGAACCCTTTACCGGCATAGACCCGATAGCGATTATTGATTTGAAGAAAATGCTTATATACCTGAAGGACAAGGGCATTGGCATTCTCATAACCGACCACAACGTGCGCGATACACTGTCAATCACCGACAGGGCATATATAATCAATCACGGGCGGCTTCTGGACGAGGGCACACCGGAGAAAATCATAGACAACTATGCCGTAAAAAAGGCCTATCTGGGAGAGGATTTCACGCTGTAATGGCACTTGAGACCAGATTAGAAGTAAAGCTGTCGCAGAAGCTCATCCTGACGCCCCAGCTTCAGCAGGCTATTAAACTCCTGCAGATGCCCCAGCTGGAGCTGTCCCAGGCCATAAACCAGGAGTTGGTGGAAAACCCGTTTCTGGAGGAACTCTCTGACGAAGTACAGGAGACATCTGCCGACGATACTCACGGCGAAGTTGAAAAGCCTGACGGCAATGGCGATGTTGAGGGCGATGTAGAGATGCCGGAAACTATCAGCACATATGCCGTAGATGATTATTTCGACGAGCGGGGAAGCGATGGGCGGGATTTAGGATATTTTAGCTCCGGCTATGTCGAGAAACCCGGGTTTGAGACCTTCTTAACGACCACAACAGGGCTTACTGAGCATTTGAAATGGCAGCTTGACATGACAAACGCCTCTGAAGACGTAAAAGAGGCGGCAGAGATGATAATCGGAAACATAGACGAAAATGGTTACCTGCAGGCCACAACAGAAGAGCTGGTTAACGTACTGGGACTTGCAGAGGAGGTTGTGACAAAGGCAATAGCCCTTGTTCAGAGGTTTGACCCTATGGGCATAGCCGCCAGGAATATCAGGGAATGTCTGCTTATTCAGGTAAAGGCACTAAGACTCAAGGGAACACTGGTCGAGAAAATAGTACAAAACAACCTCGAAGACCTCGAAAAGAACAAACTCGCTGCCATCGCCAAACAGTATAACGCCGCGCTGGAGGATATCCACACGGCGGTTCACATCATCGAAGGCCTTGAACCCAAACCAGGCAGAAAGTTCTCCCACGTACAAGTATCGTACGTCGTGCCGGACGTATATATTGATAAGGTTGACGGCGAGTACCGGATTATCTTAAACGACGACAGCATCCCCCGCCTGCGCATAAGCAGTATGTACAAAGATCTGCTCACACAAAAAAACACCTTTGATAAGACTGACAAGCAATACCTGATAGACAAATATAAATCGGCCATGTGGCTTTTGAGAAGCCTTGACGAGAGAAATAAGACTATCTACAGGGTAACCGAAAGCATCATGAAATACCAGATGGACTTCTTTGAAAAGGGGGTTGAATTCCTCAGGCCTTTGAGTCTGAGGATAATCTCAGAGGAGATTGGCATTCACGAAAGCAACATCAGCAGGGTAACTTCCAACAAGTTTATATCGTGTGCGCATGGCATGTTCCCGCTTAAGTATTTCTTCAGCAGCTCCCTCACAGGGGACGAGGGCAGCGTGTCGTCAACAAGCGTAAAGGACCTGATTAAGACAATAGTCGGCGAGGAGGACAGTTCAAACCCCCTGACCGATCAAAAAATAGTGGAAATCTGCAAGGGTAAAAATATCAACATAGCAAGGAGGACACTTGCTAAATATAGGGAAGAGTTAAAGATTCCACCTCATACGAAGAGGAAGAAGCAGCACATGTAGCTTTTAAGGCGGCCTGTGCGTATTCATTTGTGATGACATTACAAAACTCAGGAGGGTTTTTTATGAACATAACCGTAACGGGCAGGAACTTTGAGATAACCACCCCAATAAGGGCATACGCCGATGGGAAGATAAGCAAGTTTGGCAAGTTTTTGAGCGCCGACACCGATGTCCTCGTCATCCTTGCCGTAGAGAAGTACAGACACAAGGCAGAGGTGGTGATAAAATCAAACGGCATACAAATCCAGGCGGAGTCAATCACCGGCGAGATATACGCATCCATAGACGAGGTAATAGAAAAACTCGACAGGCAGATAAAAAAATACAAAGAGAAGATAACATCCAAGCGTAAGGGCGCTGTCAAGTGCACTCATGCCGACACGGCGTCTGCTGCTGAGCATATAAGTATCATTAAGAGAAAGCAGTTCGACATGAAGCCTATGGCAGCCGAAGAGGCCGCCATGCACATGGACTTGCTTGACAAGGATTTCTACGTATTCACAAACGAACAAAGTGGTGAAATCAACGTGATCTATAAGATAGAGGACGGAGACTTAGGTCTCATAGAGCCGGTGAAATGAACTCCTCCATTGTCATAGTCACGGGGTTGTCCGGTGCTGGCAAGACAGTCACCCTTAGGGCGCTGGAGGATGCGGGTTTTTTTTGCGTTGATAACCTGCCCTCCTCGCTGATAGATGATTTTATCAAACTCAGCGCCTTGAGTTCAGAGAAAATAGCCGTAGGGATTGACGTCAGGGAAAAGGGTTTTCTGGATGGCATAGATAAAATAATCCAAAAGCTCCGTGGCAAGTACAACCTGGATTTAGTATATCTTGAGGCAGAGACAGACATCGTCATCAGGCGGTATAAAGAGACCAGAAGGCCGCATCCGCTGTCAAAGGCGGCCAAGGGCGATATAGAAGAGGCCATCGCCATGGAGCAGAAGATGCTTAAGTCCCTCAGAGACGAGGCCGATTCGATAATTGACACGTCATCGTTCACACCGCACCGTCTGAGGCAATACATTACGGTCGCACTTGGAGGACTCAGTGCCGACTATTTGAAATTTACCATCATATCGTTTGGTTTTAAATTCGGCATACCACAGCACCTTGACATGCTCCTTGATGTGAGATTCCTGCCAAACCCCCACTTCGTAGATGAGCTGCGCCCCCTTACAGGGCTGGACGAACCGGTAAAACAATATATCTTCAGCAGCTCCATAACGGCAGAGTACATTGTGAAGATTGAAGACCTCATGGACTTTTTAATCCCAATGTACAAGAAAGAGGGAAAGTCGTCCTTCACGCTGGGGGTAGGATGTACAGGAGGTAGGCACCGCTCACCCGCCATAGTAGAGAAGGCCGCGGAGTTCTCAAAAAAGTATGAAATATCAGTAGAGGTAATCCACAGAGATTTGTGAGACGCCGGGTATGAAAACAGATTCGTGTGAATATATAAACGACTTCATGTATTTTATAGTGAAACCCGGTGATGGCCAGGCGTTGGTGTACTGTTCTGGCGTCAATATAACGCGTTTTACGCCGTTGACATCGGGGAGGCACCGGCTTGGACAGAATATCGTGATGAAAGGGCTTCAATCGTCGAATCTTGACCTTCGTTCGTTTATCTTGTCCCTTGGGGCAGAGCCAAAGACTATCAGAGGGGGAGGCTGCCGTGAGGAAATCCACTTTTCTGATGCGCTTTGGAACTCGGAGTCTCTGTTGATAGAAAACATGCCGGAGGATTTTTCAGCGGTGGAGGTTGTCAGGTTTTCAGTGAAGAATTTTCTAAGAATAGTCCTGCCGCAGTGCGTGCCGCAGGGTGAGATACCTGAAGAGCTGCTTGGCCCGGAAAGTCTCCAGGCATGGCTCGATTCGCGCTGTAAGAGCTGATATTCAGAAAGGGTTTAATTCAAAAGATTTAATTGATCGTCTGTAATATCATCGGATTTCTTTATACAGTTAACTATCGCATTTATTATATTCTCAGGAAGAGTGAATATTATATCGATTTTTCCTTCAAAATGTCCCTTTAAAAGTTTTTGTGAGTCAAAGTCATAGAATTCATGAAACTGTACATATGTCTTTTTTGTAAAACAATTTTTAATTTTACCGAGTACAAATATATTCTGGCTGCTATGACATCCTTCTGTTTCTATTTTGTATTTAGTTTTTGACGTTGTCTTACAGCAGAGGTAAGGCTCATCAGGTCGCGGCTTATTCAGGATAATAATCAGCTTATCTCCATATTCACCATCTTTAAATGCAAAATCACGATGAGAAAGAACCGTGCCTTTATCCACTAAATACCCTTTTCATTTCTTCTCTATCAGAAATCCGCTCCAGCGCCTCCTCTTTTGAGATAGACTCACCAGAGCCGTCAAGGGCAAGCATATAGTCAATTTTTGCTTTAAATCCTTTATTTTCTATGGTCTCATACCATGGATGGTTAGGCAGATGAGATGCTTCTACTATATCCTCAGTCTTTGCCTCTTCAAAAATAAACGCAACTTTTTCGAGAATACGTTTTTCTCTTTTTGTAAAGTGCAGACCGTTAAATGGTTTTCTGGCTTTCATTACTGTAAAATTATTTATAGTCCTTATAGAAATGCTCTCCCTCAAGTCAGGTTTAAGCTTCAGATTGCTGATTTCATCATAAAGTGTTGTGGGAACCGGTCCAAAGTTCCATGCATCATAATCCATGCCAGTTACCGATCTACCGGTCTCCTTAAAGTGTAAGAAATCAAGGTAATACATTAACTTACAAAGTTTTGTAATACCGCAGAACTTTGTATTAGTCACAAAATAGATAATGGCATTAATAATTTTCTCTCTATTATGTTCTATCAGCATCCTGTCTTATTATGTGACACCCCTGTCCTGATTGTCAACGGTCATTCCAGGGCAATCGCATTAGAAACTTACACCAGTAATTCCCTCTCCTGGATTGCCGCTTTCGCGGGAATGACAGAATAAAAAATATGAAAACGACAGACAAAGCCGAACAAATGAACACCAAAAATATCATGCCATTCTCTTTTTTTGTCATTCCTGCGGAAGCAGGAATCCAGGAAACCATCGGTCAGCGCTAAAAGTGTAGGCAATTTCTGCCTAATTTTCCTAATGCGTTTGCCCTGACGGTCATTCCACGGTAAATTTATTCTCCATCATAAGTACCCAAGCTCCGATATAGAAATTTGCACCTATTGATAAAAGGGTTTTTGAAAGC